>NZ_QQSV01000011.1 GCF_003351145.1 Meiothermus sp. QL-1
CACATGGTACCGCAAAACGACCGCCCACCATGCTATGGGCTCCTTCGGAGCACGTGGAGGAGTCCATGTATCCCCGGTTTGAAAACCGGGGGATTATAGCTCCCCCACACCCCCTCTTTTCTCTAAACTGGGTGCATGCGTCTTTCCAAAACCGACATCTACGCCCTCAAAACCCTGGGCTACCTGGGCACCCAGCCGCCCGACCGCTTCGTGGGCAGCGAGGAGTTGAGCCGGGCCACCGGGGTGCGCCACACCTATCTGGTGCGCATCCTGGCCGCCTTGGTGGGGCACAACCTAGTCATCTCCAAAAAAGGGCAGGGTGGGGGGTATGCCCTGCCGCGCCCCCCCGAGGAGATCAACCTGCGCGATGTGATCCGGGCGGTGGACGGTCCTATTGCCCCCCTGGCCTGCGTGAGCCTGAACTGGCCCAAACCCTGCGTGGAGGAGAGCCGCTGCCGGGCCCGGAGCGTGGTCTGGCTCAAGGTGCGGGATGCCGTGCTGGAAAGCCTGAGTCGGGTAAGCGTGGCCGACCTGGCCGAGGACTTCCGCCGGGGGGTGGACTACTCGGAGTGTTTGGAGCACCTGCTGCCTGCAAGCGAGCTGCTCACCCGGCGCGGACTCCGGGCGACAGGCCCCACACGTCGGCGCAAGGCTAAGGGCCTGGGCTAGGCCCCCTCAAAAAAGCTTACACTTTTTGTAATCTGTATCTGCCCAACCAGCCTGCTTTTGCGTATGCTTTCGGTTGGGAGCAAGGAGGCAGAGATGAGCTACGCCAACCCCGATGTTCTGGTATCCACCGACTGGGTGCTGGAAAACCTGAACAACCCCAGCATCCGCATCCTGGAGGTCAACGAGGACATCCTGCTCTACGACACCGGCCACATCCCGGGCGCCCAGAAGATCGACTGGCAGGCCGATCTCTGGGACCCGGTGATCCGCGAGTTCATAAAGCCGGAGGAGCTGGCAGCCCTCTTTGAGCGGCTTGGCATCTCCAACGACACCACCATCGTGCTGTACGGCGACAAGAACAACTGGTGGGCGGCCTACGCCTTCTGGTTCTTCAGCTACAACGGCCACCGCCACCTCAAGCTGATGAACGGGGGGCGGATCAAGTGGGTGCAGGAGAACAAGCCCCTCACCACCGAGGTGCCCACCTACCCCAAGGGGACCTACATCCCCGGCCAGCGCGACCCCAATCTGCGGGCCTTCCGCGATGAGGTGCTGGCCCACCTGGAAAAGGTCAAGGCCGGCCAAGGGGCCCTGGTGGATGTGCGCAGCCCGGCCGAGTTTACCGGCGAGAAAACCCACATGCCCGAGTATCCCCAGGAGGGCGTCCTGCGGGGGGGGCATATCCCCGGGGCCAAGAGCATCCCCTGGGCCACCACGGTCAACCCCGACGGCACCTTCAAAAGCGCGGAGGAGCTCAGGGCCATCTACGAGGCCAAGGGCATCACCCCAGACAAGGAGGTCATCACCTACTGCCGCATCGCCGAGCGCAGCAGCCACACCTGGTTCGTGCTCAAGCACCTGCTGGGCTACCCCAAGGTGAAGAACTACGACGGAAGCTGGACCGAGTGGGGCAACGCGGTGGGGGTACCCATCGAGAAGGGTCCGGAACGGTAGGCTACCCGCCCATGGAGCGCAGCCGGCGCAGGCCGCCCTCGAGGTGGTAGACCCGCTGGTACCCGGCGGCCTCCAGGTAAAGCCCGGCCAGCTCGCTCAGCACCCCCCGCTCGCAGAGCAACAGAATGGGCCGGTCCCGGGGCAGGTCGTGGTTGCCCCGCTGGATCTCTGCCAAAGGAAGGTGCAGCGCCCCCTGGAAATCCTCCGGGTTGTACTGACCAGGGGGGCGCACGTCCACCACCAGGGGGTTCTCCTGCAGAAACTCGGCCAGATCCTTTGGAGCGATGCGGCGCATGGTTACTGAACCGGGGCCTCAGGGCGGAAGGCCATCAGGGGGGGCCGAAGCCAGGCGGTAACCCAGGTATCGGGGGCAGGGGGGTGGTCCGCGGCCAGCAAGACCCGCACCACCTTCCCTTCAGCGGGAAGCTCGAGCAGGAAAAAGCCACGCTCGACCAAGGCCCCCACCCGCCCCCCCAGAGCGTAGCGCCCCCCGCCTAGATCCCGAACGAACGCCCGAAGAGAGGGGCCCTCCTCCCAATGCTCCACCTGGCCATGGAGCAAAAGGGAGGGGCTGCCGCCCCAAAGTGGGATAAGACCCCGGTCAAAGGCGTAGAGCGGACCCAAAGGGGTGAGCACCTCCAGCACGGGGCTGCCCAGGGGCTCCGGGCACACGGGAAGGGGCTGGGCAAAACGGCCAAAGCGCTGCCAGAACTCCTCTGGGCTCTCCTCCAAAAAGCTCTGGGACGCAGGAAGGGCCGTCACACCCTTCATCCTAGCGCACGTTGAGGGTAATGGCGACCAAAGGCGGCTCGCTCTCGGGCCGGCCTGTCTCGCGCACCTCGTAGGTGATCTGGCCTGGACCCGGATCAGAGAGGTAGCTCCAGCCGCAGGCCGCGCTCAGGACAACCTCCTTGCGGCCCACCACGCGCTCGCCCCGCTTGACCAGCACCGTATAGCTGCTGGCCGAGCCCACCCCTCCAAAGCGGAAGGGCCGGGAGACCTCCCCCCCTGCTTGCAGGTTGGCCAGGGCAAAGCTCTGGCTGCAGATGGCCCCCGCCTGGGCCTCGGGCACCCGCAGCGCCACCCGCGCGCTCTCCCCTCCCTCGGCCCGAACCTCGTAGCGCCGCAGCCCCCCTGCCGGTGGGGGAACATTCAGTTGCCAGCGCCCCGTCCCATCGGCCACGGCCTGCCCCAGGCTAACCCCGTCCTCGAAAACCTCCACCACCTGGTTGGGGGCCGCAAGCCCCTCCAAGGTGAAGCCCGTAGGGGCCACAGAGGCCCCGTCCGCCGGGGCGGTAATGGCCAGCCGAGGAGGCTGGAAAGAGGCCTCACCCTCGCCGGCCACCGGCTTTGCAGCCAAGGCCCCTAAGGCCAGGCCCGGCGCCAGCGAAAGCAGGGCCAGCAAGGCCATCGCCGCCCAAAGCGTGGCCGCCCCAGGTAGCCGGGCCGCCGGCGCCATCAAGGCCTGGCTCAGCCCCAGCGGGGCCCCCGTGAGGGGGGCGCCGGGGGCTTCCGAGCTGCCAAAGCGCTGCACCGCTGCCTCGGCTTCGCGGTCCAGGGCCTCCTGGGCGGGGTCGGGTGGGCTGAAGAGCAGGAAGAAGACCCGCAGGTAGTAGTAGGCCGCCACCACCGAGGCGAAAAGCGCCAGCACCACCAGGGGATAAAGCCCTGCCTGGGCGGCCTCCTGGAAGACCAGGTACTTGGCCCAGAAGCCAGCCAAAGGCGGCAGGCCCAGCAGCGAAAGCACCCCCAGCCCCATCGCCCCCGCCAGCAAGGGCCTGCGCTGCCAAAGCCCCCGCAGCCGTTCCAGGGGTACCTCCTGGTTGGAAAGCATCGAAAGCACCGCGAAGACGAGGCCCGTCGCCAGCCCATAGGTGAGCAGGTAGAAGGGCACCGCAACCTCTCCGCCAGGCCCGAAAAGACCAAGCCCGATATAGCCCGCGTTGGCGATGGAAGAGTAGGCGAAGAGCCGCTTAGCCTCGGTCTGGGCCAAAGCGCCCAGGCTACCGAACAGGAGGCTCAGGGCCACCAGGGCCGCAAGCCCCACCCCAAAGACCTCCAGGCCCTCAGGGGTGAAGATGCGCAGCATGGCCGCAAAGGCCGCAGCCTTGACCGCGGTGGCCATAAAGAGCGTGACCACCGTGGGGCTGCCCTGGTAGACATCGGGCGACCACCACTGGAAAGGCACCATGGCGGTCTTGAAGGCAAAGGCGGCCAGGATTAGGAAGAGCGCCGCCGCATAAAGCGGCCCCTCGCCCCTAGCCCCGGCCATAAAGCTGCCGGTGGCCCCATAGTAAAGCGCCACCCCGTAGAGGAAAATGGCCGCCCCCAGAGCCCCTAACAAGAAGTACTTGAGCCCTGCCTCGAAGCCCTTCTCGTCCCGCTGCCAGGCGGAAAGCACGTAAAGGGGCAGCGAGAAGATCTCCAAGGCGATTACCAGCACCACCAGGTTGGGGCTGCTGGCCATGAGGTGCATCCCGGTCACCGCATAGAGGACCAGAAGGGGGAACTCAAACTTTCGCGCCGGACCCAAAAGCAGCGCCCAAAGACCCCCCAGCACCGCCACCAAGGTCAGGGCCCGGGCCAGGGTGTCGAAGCGGTAGAGGCCCCCAAAGGCCTCCACCACCTCCCCCCAGCCCACCAGGGCAAAAAGCCCTGCCAGCACCAGGGCCGCCACCGCAGCGATGCGGTTGACCTCGCGCGAGATGACGAAAGCTAGGAGGGAAAGCAGGGTGGAAAAACCGGCCAGAACGTATAGGGTTAGCAAGGCGCACCTCCGCTCACGACGCTCCCCCCAACAAGGCCGCAAGAGCCCTCCCCAAGGGCTCGAGGTGAGCCGTAAACAGCTTGGGATAGAGTCCCATCAGCAAGAGCACCGCCACCGTGACCCCGGCGAAGACCCATTCCCGTCGGTCCATGTCCGCCACCGCCTGCGCCTGCGGGGTCTCCTGGAAAAGCCGCTGGAAGGCGGTAAGAGCATAGGCCGCCGCTGCGATGACCGACAAAAAGGCCACAAAGGTGAGCCATGGGGTAACCTTATAAGCACCCAGCAGGACCATCAGCTCGCCCGGAAACCCCGAGAGCCCGGGCAGGCCAATCATGGCCATCAGGATGAACATCCCCAGAACGTACAAGGCTGGGGCGTGCTTGGCCAAGCCCCGCACCGGATGGGTATCCAGGCTGCCCGTGCGAGCGTGGATCCGGCCTACGAAGAGGAACATCGCCGAGGCATAGACCATCGAGGCACCGAGCAGGTACAAGGCCCCCACCGCCCCCTCCGGGGTGCCGCTGAAAAGACCCAAAGCCGCTACCCCCATGTGTGAAACACCTGCATAGGCCAGAAGGGTCTTCCAGTCTGGCGCACTGAAGGCCAGCCAGGCTGCATACAGCGCCCCGAAAGCTGCCAGGAAAAGCAGCAGCCCTTGCCACTCACGGAAACCCTCCGGCACCAACGGCAGGGCCCACTTGAAAAGGGCAAAGATGCCCACCTTATAGAGGGTGCCCATGGCATCGGCCAGGCCCGAAGGGTGGTTCTGCTGGTGGAAGCTGGGAAGCCAAGCGTGCAGGGGAAAGAGGGGGGTCTTGATCGCAAAGGCCAACAGGAAGCCCAAAAAGGCCCAGGCCGCCGCCGGGCCCGATAGGGGCTTGGCCACCAGGTCGGTATAAAGGAAGCTTTCCGCCCCTCCCAAAAACCGCACCGCCAGAATGGCAGCCAGCATGGGAAGCGAACCCGCCAGGGTGAAGAGGGCAAAGGTGTAGAGGGCCCGCAGCCGGTCGGGCCCCCCGTAGAAGTAGAGCATCAGAAGGGCCGGAATCAGGCTTGCTTCGAAGAAGAGGTAGAAGAACACCAGGTCTTGGGCGGCAAAAATGCCCAGAAGCCCGGTCTGCATCAAGAGGGCATAGGCCAGGAAGCGCACCGGCACCTCGGCCAGAAAAACCCCCAGCAGCACCACCAGGTTGACCGCCAGCCAAAGCAAAAGCCCGGCCCCATCCAGCCCCACCGCATAGTAGATGCCCGCCTGCGGCAGAAAGGGCAGCTGGCTGGCATAGGCCACCCCCTCACCCGTGTATCCAGCGAACAGCAGCAGCGAGACTGCCAGGGTCAAAAGCGCGGAAACCACCGCAAAACTGCGCCCCAGCCTGGGCCATAGCAAAAGCGCCAGGCCCGCCGCCAGGGGCAACCAGAGCCCTAGGTGAATCATCGCAGCACCCCCCAGGCCAGAAGGAGCACCAAAGCCAGAAGCAGCCCGGCCAGGTAGAAGCGGAGCGCCCCGGCCTCGAGCCTCGCCAACAGCCCCCCCAGGCCTGCCATCACCCCCCCAAGGCCGGTAAAGCCCGACAAAAGCCCCCTATCCCCGCCCAGCAAGAGCTCGGCCAGACCCTTGGCCGGGGCAACCAGAAGGGCGTTGTAGAGGGCATCGGCATAGAAGCCCTGCAAGGCCGCGGCCTGAAAGCGCGTATACCAGGCGGGCAGGGGCCGTTGGAAGAAGCGGAAACCCCACCCCAGGGCAGCCACGGCCACCAGCGCCGAGACCCCGATCAACACCCACTCGGTCAGCACCGGGAGCTTCTCGTGGGGAAACTCGCCAATAGCCTGGGTGAGGAAGGGCTCGATGAAGTTCTTGTAGTCGATTACGTAGGGAAGCCCCATGAAGCCCACCCCCAGGGCCCCCCCCATCAGAATATGGTTGGGCCAGATCATCACCGGTGGGCTCTCGTGGGGGTGGGCCTTCCCCCGGTACTCCCCCCAGAAGACCAGCACGTACCAGCGGATGGAGTACAAGGCGGCCAGCACCGAGGCGAGGAGCATCAGGGCCCAGAGCCATGGGCCGTACTCAAAAGAGTAGGCCAGAATGGCGTCTTTGGACCAGAACCCGGCCAAAGGCACCAGCCCCCCTGAGGCCAGGGCGGCCACCACGCCGTGTATGTGGGTGGTGGGCAGGTGCTTGCGCAGCCCCCCCATCTGCCGCACATCCTGCTCACCCCCCAAGGCGTGAATCACCGAGCCCGAGGTCATGAACATCAGGGCCTTGAAGAAGGCGTGGGTCACGATGTGAAAGATGGCCACCCAGTAAGCCCCCACCCCCACCGCCACGAACATAAAGCCGAGCTGCGACAGGGTCGTGTAGGCCACGATGCGCTTGATATCCCACTGGCCCAGCGAGCAAAGAGCCCCGTAGAAGGCCGTCGTCAACCCAATGGCCACGATCAAACCCGAGAGAAGAGGGTCGTCATGGAGCAAAAAGGCGTGCCGTACCAGCAGGTAGACCCCAGCGGTCACCATGGTGGCGGCGTGAATCAAAGCCGAGACCGGGGTGGGCCCGGCCATGGCGTCCGGAAGCCAGACCATGAGGGGCACCTGGGCGCTCTTGCCAATGGCCCCCACCAGGAGGAAGAAGCCGGCCAGGCTGAGGGCGGTGAAGCTGTATCCCCCAGCCTCCACCTTCTCCGCTAACTCGGAGATGGAAAGGGTGCCGAACATACTCCACAAGAGGCCCATGGCCAGCAAAAAGCCCAGGTCGCCGATGCGGTTGACGATGAAGGCCTTGCGGGCCGAGTCGGCGTTTACCCGCTCGGTGTACCAAAAACCGATCAGAAGATACGAGGCCAGCCCCACCCCCTCCCAGCCGATGAAGACCACCGGCAGGCTGTCGCCCAGCACCAGGAGGAGCATGGCCGCGATGAAGAAGTTGAAATAGCTGAAAAAGCGGCTGTAACCGGGGTCGCCGTGCATGTAGCCGATGGCCCAGACGTGGATCAAAAAGCCCACCCCGGTGACCACCAGCAGCATCACGCCCGAAAGGTTGTCGAGCCGCAGGCTAAAGGGGATGCCCGGCAACCACTCGGCCAACGTCCAGCGCCCACCCCCCTGGAGGAGCAGGTAAAAACCCAGCAAGAAGCTGGCCAGCACCAGCAGCGAGGCCAGCCAGCCGGGAAACGGTTCGGGAAGCCGGCGGCCCCACAGGCCCAGCAAAACAAAACCCAGAAGGGGCAAGGCGACCAGCAAGGGCAAAAGAAGCGTCTCTTGCACGTTACCACCTCAGCTGGTGCAGCTCGTCCACGTTCGTGGTCTCGCGGCGACGGAAAATGGCCACGATAAGCCCAAGCCCTACCGCCACCTCAGCCGCAGCGATGGCGATGATGAAGAGCACCACCACCTGCGCATCCAGGCTCCCGGTGAGCTTGGCAAAGCTGATAAGGGAGAGGGCCGCAGCGTTGAGCATCAGCTCGATGGACAAAAAGACCAGAATGGCGGTGCGCCTTGTAAGCACCCCATAGGCCCCGATGGCAAACATGAGGGCAGAGGCCACCAGCCAGGTCATTTCAACACCGCCCTTTCCTCTGGGGGCTCCGCCTCACGGCGTGCCGGGCGCCCAGTAGCGGCCGCAATACGCTCCGGCTCCACCAACACCACCGCAGCCACCGTGGCCACCAAAAGCAGAAAGCCCACCGCCAGAAGAGCCAGAAGCCACCTCTCGGGATCGTAGAGGAGGGGCCCCAGCGCCTGGGGCAGCCCCCCCTCCAAACGCCCCGGGCTCGCAGGGGGCTGGAAGCGAGACAGGGCAAAGATGAGCAGACCGGCCAGGCCCGCCGCCCCCAGGGCCGCCACCCAGGGCAGCCGGGGCAGTAGGTCGGGCCCCACGTTGGCGTTGGCCGCCGAGAGCAGCATGATTACGAACAGGAAGAGCACCACAATGGCCCCGGCATAGACGATAATCTGAATCATGGCCGCAAAGCGGGCCTCGAGCGCCACGTACACCCCGGCCACCACCAAAAAGTTGCCGATGAGGGCCAGCGCAGCGTGGACCGCGTTTTGCAAACGCACCACCGCCAAAGCGCTGACCAAAAGCGCCAGGAAGGCCAAGGCTTCCCAGAATCCCAGACTCATAGCTTCCTCCGCGGGGAGATTCTAACCCCTACAATCCCAGCCATAGCACCCCCATAAGGAAGGGCCGCAGCGCGGCCCCAGGCTCTACCGCTCGGGTGGCTTTACCCCCTCTAGCTCAGGGCGCACATAGGGCACGGTGTAGCCGCGCCGGATGGGCTTTCCCGTGTACATGGCCTCGCGCCGCTGGGGTTTGGTCCCCTCGACCTCTACCAGCATGTCCTCCTTGCCATACACGAAGTCCGAGTAGCGGTAGTCGGCCATCTCGAAGTCGTAGCCCATCACGATGGCCCCGGTAGGGCAGGCCTCCTCGCACAGCCCGCAGAAGATGCAGCGCAGCATGTTGATCTCGTAGACCCGAGCATGGCGCTCCCCTGCGCTCACCGGGTTCTCGGGGTCGTTCTCAGCGGCCTCCACGTAGATGGCATAGGCCGGGCAGGCCGCGGCGCAGAGGCTGCAGCCGATGCACTTCTCCAGGCCGTTGGGGTGCCGGGTAAGCACGTGGCGCCCGTGGAAGCGGGGCTTGAGGGGCACCGGCGCATCGGGGTAGGGGATGGTTACCGGCTTGGAGAAAAGGGCCTTGAGCGTAATGCCCAGACTTTGGGCCAGCGCAGCGATGCTCATCTTCTCACTCCTTCAAGCAAGCGGCGGGGCTTGGGCCGGGCGGTGAGGGCGGCGTAGAAGAGGAAGGCCACCAGGCTCAAAAGCGAGAGCCAGCCCAGCAGCGCCAGGGGAAGCTTGAGGGCCACCACCAGGGCCGAGAGCAAAAACCAGAGCAGGGCTAAAGGGAAGAGCCGGCCCCAGCTAAAGACCATGAGCTGGTCATAGCGCAGGCGGAATAGGGTGCCCCGCACCCAGATGAACAAGAAGAGGAAGAGAGCGATTTTGACGAACATCCAGAGGTAGGGCAGGGCGAAAACCCCTCCGAGGAGGGGTATCTGCTCCATGAACGCGGGCATCCGCCAGCCGCCCAGGAACAGGGTAGGGATGAGGGCCGAGGCGGTGATCAGGTGGATGTACTCGGCCATCTGGAAGAGGGCCCACTTGATCGAGCTGTACTCGGTGTTGTAGCCCCCCACCAGCTCCTGCTCGGCCTCGGGCAGGTCGAAGGGGGTGCGGGCGGCCTCGGCCAGGCTGGTGAGGAGAAAGATGGCGAAGGCGGGTAGCATATAGAGGACGAGCCAGCCGTTTTGGTGCTGCCACTCCACAATCTCCCGGAGGTTTAGCGAGCCCACCAGCACTACCGGGGCCAGCAGGCTGATGCCCAGGGCCAGCTCGTAGGAGATGAGGGAGGCCGAGGCCCGCAGCGAGCCCAGAAGCGAGTACTTGGAGTTGGAGGCCCAGCCCGCCAGGAAAACCCCGTATATGGCGATCTCCGAGACCGCGAAGATGTAGAGGATGCCCACATCCAGGTCGATGACCCAGGGGTCGTAGCCGAAGAAAGCGCCCTTGGGGCCAAAGGGGATGAGGCCAAAGGTGAGCACCGCGAAGGTCACCGAGATCATGGGGGCCAGCACGAAGACCACCCGGTCGGCCCTGGCCACCACGATATCCTCCTTGAAGACCGATTTGATGGCATCGGCCAGAGGCTGCAAAAGCCCGCTGGGCCCCACCCGGTTGGGCCCCTGGCGAACCTGGAAGCGGGCCAGGAGGCGCCGCTCGATCAGCGTCATGTAGGCGAAGGCGGTCAGGAGGCCGAAGATCACCAGAAAGGCCTTTAGCCCCACCATCCACAAGGGGTCGGTGGTCCCCTCGGCGGCCAGCGCCGGGCTCGAGGCCAGCCACCCCCCCAGCAGGTACAGCCACCCCCTGCTCATACTCCACCCCCCACCAGCACCCGGGCCTCGAGCCGCCGCCCGGCCCAGGGGCCCAGAGCGGGCAGGTAAAGCACGCCCTCGGGCAGCCCTTCTACCACCCGCACCTCATAGGCCTCCGGGCCCCACGGCAGCTCCAGCTCCACCCGGTAGCCCTCGGCCAGCCCCTGGGCCCGGGCCGTAGCCGGCCCCACCTCGAGCCGCACCTCCACCGCCTGGGCCACCGCACCCAGCAGCTGCTCGCGACGCCACAGGGTGGGCCTGAGGAAAAGAGCCCCGCCGGCGGCCTCCCCTCTCGCCGCCCAGCCCGCTGCCTTGGGCAGCCAGCGCTCCATTGCCGGAGGCAGCCGGTGCTTCTCCTGCAAAAGCCGGGTGGCCTGCCGCACCAGCCGCACCGGGGTCCTCACCCCCAAAGCCTCGGCCAGAAGAGCCAGGGCCGCCACTGCTCCGTCGGCCTGGCCGTTTTGAATGGCTGCCGGTTCCAGCGGCAGCACGCGGCCTTCCAGGTTCACCGTATGCCCCCGCTTCTCGTAGAAGGTGGGGCTGGGCAGAACCACATCGGCGTAGCGCTCGGCCAGCGGGTGGCGGTGCGAAAGGTGGAGGATGCGGAAGCGGGCCGAGCGGAGCTGGGCCTCGGTGGGCAGGTAACCGTAGTAGGCCACCTTTGGCCCCGGCTCTGTCCAAGCAGCCCCCCCCGAGGCCGGGTAAAGACCCAGGGCCTCCAGCCCCCGCGCGTTGGGGGCAGGGGTCATGGCCAGCACCTTCATGCCCCGCTGCTCGGCCAGGGTGCGGGCCATCTGGGCCGCGGCCGGATGGTTGAGCACGTGCGCCCCCAGCACCAGCAGGCTTTTCTTGGTGGCCAGCTGTTCGCGGACCCAGGCCACTGCCCCCGCCAACCCCTGCGGGGCCTCGCCCTGGCCCAGCAGGGCCGCCAGCAGGGCCTGTTCCTCCCCCGGGGCGTGGACCCCCCAGGCATAGGCCCACTTGGCGGTGGCCGAGGGGTAGGGGCTGAAGAGGGCCAGCTTGTGGGTGAGGCGGGGCATCCGCTCCTTGATGTTGAGGTCGGCGAAGGGGGTGCCGTGGTTGAGGCGGGGGGCGGGCTTGAGGCCGCGGCTGTACTCGGAAAGCCGTAGGTGCACTGCCGCGGCCTCCTCGGCGGGGTCCCCCAACACCAGCACGAACTCGGCCTCCAAAAGCTCCTCAAAGCTGGCGGGGGCAAAGGCCGTGGCGGGGTAGAGGGTGCGGCCCTGGAAGTCGCGGTGAGGGGTACCGAGCAGGTGCGCCAGCTCCACCGCGGCCAGGCCCTCCTCGAGGGTGCTCTCCCTTCCCAGGTAAAGCCCAACCTCCTCCCTGGGTACCCCCTCGAGGCCCGCCCGAATCGCAGCCAGCGCCTCTTCCCAGGTGGCCTCCTCCAGCCGTCCTCCCCTGCGCACCAACGGGGTGAGCAGCCGGTTCTCGTTCACCCACTGGTGCCCGAAGCGGGCCGCGTCGGAGATCCAGATCTCGTTCACCTCGCGCCGCTCGGCAGCCCGAATCCGCTCCAGGCGGCCGCTGCGGGCATCCACCAGAATGCCCGCCCCCGAGGCATCGTCCATCGAGGTGGTCTCCGTGGTGTCGTACTCCCAGTTGCGCGCGCGGAAACGGGCGGTCTGGTCCAGCAGGGCCCCCACCGGGCAGATGTCCACGATATTCCCGCTGTAGCCGGAGGGCAGGCCCACCTCCTCGCTGCTGATGAAGGTGTGCACCCCCCGCTCGATGAAGTCCAGCACCTCCTCGCCCGGCACCTCCTCAAAGTAGCGCACGCAGCGCTTGCAGTGGATGCAGCGCTCCCGGTCCAGCACGATGAAGGGCGAGAGGGAATGGTGCTTGTCCACGTGCCGCCGGGTCATCTCAAAGCGGGTGTAGAGGGGCAATTCAAGCCGGTTGGGGTGGTAGAACTTCTCAGCCAGGCCATACTCGTAGCTGCGGTCCTGCAGCTCGCAGGCCCCGCCCTTATCGCAGGTGGGGCAGTCCAGGGGGTGGTTGAACAAGGTGAGCTCCACCATCCCCGACTGGGCGTGGCGCACCTCGTCGGAAAGGGTGTCGATCACCATCCCCTCGCTCACCGCGGTGATGCAGGCCGCCTGGAGCTTGGGCATCCAGAAAATCTTGGGCGCCCCATTCTCTAGGATGAACTGCCCGTCCGGCCCCTTGCGCGGAGCACCGGTGCGCACCAGGCACATCCGGCAAGCCCCCACGGGCGAGAGGTACTTCTCAGCGCAGAACAGGGGCACATCATAGCCAGCGTGGAAGATGGCGTCCATCACCGAGGTCCCTGGGGGCACCTCGACCGTTTTGTCGTTGACCGTGACCCTGACCATACTACCCCCAGAAGCTTCCTGGCCGCTTTATGGGCCGCGGGTTCTCCACCAGCTCCACAAACTGCGGGCGGAAGTGCTTGAGGCTGCCCCGCACCGGCCAGCAGGCTGCGTCGGCCAGGGCGCAAAAGCTGCGGCCCTCGATCTGGTCTAGAAGGCTCTCTAAAAGCTCCACATCGCCCTTCTCCCCCTGGCCGGTGCCGAGCTTCTGGAAAAGGGCCACCATCCAGCCCGAAACCCCTTCGCGGCAGGGGGTGCACTTGCCGCAGGACTCGTGCCCGTAGAAGCGGGTGATGTTCCACATGGCGTCCACCATACTCATGCGGGCCGGGATGCCAATCACCCCCCCGGTGCCCAGCAAGGAGCCCTTGGCCGCCAGGGACTCGTAGTCCATGGGGGTATCCAGAATCTCGTCGGTCCAGGGCAGGGGCGGGGTCGAGGAACCCCCCGGAATGATGGCCTGGATGGGCTCGGTGGGGCCGCCCGCCCAGTCAAAAAGCAGCTCGCGGAAGGTGGTGCCCATGGGCAGCTCGTAGACCCCTGGGCGCCGGAAGGGCCCCGAGACCTGGTAGAGCTTGTGCCCCTTGGACTTCTCGGTACCCATGCTGGCGAACCAGTCGGCCCCCCGGGCCACGATATGCACCACGGAGCAAAGCGTCTCCACGTTGTTCACGGTGGTGGGCATCCCCCACAGACCGGCCTGGGCCGGGAAGGGGGGCTTCATGCGGGGGTTGGCCCGCAGGCCCTCGAGGGAGTTCATCAAAGCGGTCTCCTCCCCGCAGATATAAGCCCCGGCCCCCCGGTGCACGTACAGGTCGAAGCTAAAGCCGGTGCCCATCACATCCGGGCCCAGGTACCCCGCCGCGTAGGCCTCCTTGATGGCGGCCACCAGCCGGTCGTAGGCCCGCCGGTACTCCCCGCGAATATAGATGTAACCCTTGCTGGCCCCAATGCCCACCCCAGCGATGAGCATCCCCTCGATGAGCTGGTGTGGGTCGTCCTCCATCAAATAGCGGTCCTTGAAGGAGCCGGGCTCCGACTCGTCGGCGTTGCAGACGATGTAGTGCTGCTTACCGGAGTCCTTGGGCATGAAGCTCCACTTGAGGCCGGTGGGAAACCCAGCCCCCCCCCGGCCCCGCAGGCCTGAGCGCTTGACCTCCTCCACCACCCAGTCCCGCCCCTGGGCGATGGCCTTTCTGGCAGCCTGGTACCCGCCATGCTCCAGGTAGTACGCCAGGGTCCAGGAGCCCGGGCGGCCCACGTGCTTGTAGAGGGTCTTCTCAAAGCGCGGATCCTTACCGCTCACGATGGGTCCACTCATGCGCTCACCTCATCCCCCCGCAGGTGCACCTCGTGCCCCACCCTGCCAGGCAGCTCAATCTCCTCGAGCCGCTTCCCCGCCCTAAGCCCCTCCAAAAGGGCCTTCAGCCGGGCCTTGGTCACGCACTCCACATAGGGCTCGTCGTTGATCTGGATGACCGGGGCGGTATGGCAGCTACCCAGGCACTCCACCTTCTGGATGCTGAAGAGTCCATCCGGCGTCACCTCGCCCCGGAGAATCCCCAGCTCGGCCACCAGCTCGTCCCAAAGCTCGTCGGCCCCGCCGATGGCGCACGAAAGGGTGGCACAGACCTGGATGTGGTACTTGCCCGTGGGCAGGGCCTGGTAGTAGCTGTAGAAGCTCATCACCCCCGCAACCTCGGTGGCGGTGATTCCCAGGATGCGGCCGATCTCAGCCTGGCGCTCGGGGGAGATCCAACCCTCCTCCTGCTGCACCCGCCTGAGCATTGGCATGATGGCGGCCCGCCGGCCTTCGGGGGTATCGGGGTACTGTGCGAAGACCTCGCGCAACCACTCCTGCTTGTCGTCGAAGAATCCCATCCTCATCACCGGTCCACGTCTCCCATCACCGGGTCCAGGGAAGCGATTACCACCACCATATCGGCCATCTGCACCCCCTTGCAGGCAAAGGACAGGCTTTGCAGATTCACGAAGCTCGGGGCCCGAACCTTGACCCGGTAGGGCATGGAACCCCCATCGGAGATGATGTAGTACCCCAGCTCACCCCGGGCGCTCTCGGTGGGCACGTACACCTCGCCCAAGGCCGGGTGGAAGCCCTCGGTCACCAGCTTGAAGTGGTAAATCACCGCCTCCATGCTGGTCTCCAAAAGCTCGCGGGGGGGCAAGGAGATCTGGGGGTTGGGGTCGCGGATGGGCCCTGGCCCCATGGCCTCGAGCCGCTCCACCGCCTGCTGGATGATCTTGACCGACTCCCGCATCTCCAGGATGCGGATGATCATCCGGTCGTAGACATCCCCCCCATACAGCACCGGCACCTCGAAGTCGTAGGTCTCGTAGCCCGAGTAGGGGTAGGCCTTGCGCACGTCGTAGTTGACCCCCGAGGCCCGCAGGCTCCCCCCGGTGAGGGAGAGGTTGATGGCCTCCTCGGCCGGGATCACCGCCACCCCCCTGGCCCGCTCGTAGAAGATGGGGCTCTCACGGAACAACCCCTCGTACTCGTCGATGCGGTGCGGCATCTGGGCGATGAACTTCTTGACCTCTCCCAAGAACTCGGGCGGCAGGTCTTCCTTAAGCCCCCCGATGCGGATGTAGTTGTGGTGGAAACGCTGGCCCGAGACCCACTCGAAAAGGTCAAGCACCGCCTCGCGCTCGCGGAAGGCGTAGAAGAAGGGGGTAAGGGCCCCGAAGTCCAGAAGCCCGGTCCCCAAAAACACCAGGTGGGAGGCGATGCGCGAAAGCTCGTTGAGCATCACCCGGATCACCTGGGCCCTGGGGGGCACCTCAGCCCCCACCAGCTTCTCCACCGCCAAGGCATAGGCCAGGTCGTGGGCGAAGCTGTGCAGGTAGTCCATCCGCGGGGTGTAGGTGATGCACTGGGTGTAGGTGCGGTGCTCCATGTTCTTCTCGAAGCCGGTGTGGAGGTAGCCGATATGGGGGGTAAGGCGCAGGATCTGCTCCCCAGAAAGGTCCACCACCACCCGCAGGACCCCGTGGGTGGAGGGGTGCTGGGGCCCCACATTCAGGGTCATCACCTCGGAACGAAGCTCTGGGGCCTCGGTAATCTCATAGCTCTCCACCGCGGGGCTGTGGAGCTTGGAAGGGTCGCGCACCATCAGTTACCTCCCCTGACCGCCTTCTGCACCTCGGCCGCCACCTCGGCATAGCCCTTGCGGCTCCCCCCGCGCCAGCCGGTGAGGCCCGGCTTGTTGCCGGCCAACCCTGCGCGGAAGGCCGCGGGATCAATGAAGCGCCCCTCCCGGAACAGGGTGGGCGTCTCGCCCAGGGGGAAGTCCTTGCGCAAAGGGTGGCCCTCCAGGTCCTCAGGGGTGAGAATCTTGCGCAAATCCGGGTGGCCTTCGAAGCGAATGCCGAACATGTCGTAGACCTCCCGCTCCAGAAAATCCGCCCCCCGCCAGAGGTCGGTGAGGGTGGGCAGACGGGGGTCAGCCTCGGGGACGTACACCCTCAGGAAGACCCGGCTCCCATCCCCATCCTTGTACCCAGGCAGCGAGACCAGCTCGTAGACCACCGCGAAGCGCTCGGGCTTCTTCTCCGGGTAGGTCAGGTAGTCGATGCCCACGATATCGGCTAGGTAGTTCCAGCCCCTCGCTTTGAGCTCAGCGGCCAGGGGCTTGAACTCGGCCCGGGGTACCACCACCCAGGTGTTGCCGTGGGCTTCTTCCACGGGGTACCCCTTGGCCCGGGCCTCCTCCTTTAGCTGTTCTAGTCGATGCATACCCTCCCCCTAGCGCGTCCAGGCCTCTACCTTGGGCAGCTTGCGGCCCTGGTCGTCGCGGGCCTTGCCCTGGATCTTCTTCTGTAGCTGCATCACCGCGTAGATGAGGGCCTCCGGCCGGGGCGGGCAGCCCGGCACGAAAACATCCACCGGCACCACCGAGTCCACGTTCTGCACGATGGCGTAGTTGTTGAACATCCCCCCCGAGCTGGCGCAGGCCCCCATGGAGATGACCCACTTGGGATCGGGCATCTGGTCGTAGACCCGCCGCATGACGGGGGCCATCTTTTTAGAAAGTCGCCCGGCCACAATCATCACGTCGGCCTGGCGGGGGCTGGCCCGGAAAACCTCGGAGCCAAAGCGGGACAGGTCGTTGCGGGCATCGGTAGAGGCCATCATCTCGATGGCGCAGCAGGCCAGGCCGAAGGTGGCCGGCCACAGGCTGTTCGAACGCCCCCAGGCGACGAGCTTTTCCAGGGTGGTGAAAAGAACCCCCGCGTTCTCCAGCTCCTGCACGTCCTTGGCGAAAAGGTCGCTCAAGCTTGCCACGGCTATCCTCCCCTCAGTGCCACTTCAGCACACCCTTGTACCACTCGTACAGGAAGCCCACAAACAAGAGCAGGGTGAAGAGCAGCAAGCCCACAAAGCCCACCACCCCCACCGTGCCCGCGCTCACCGCGTAGGGCCACAGAAAGGCCACCTCCACGTCGAAGATGATGAAGAGCATGGCCACCGCGTAGAAGTGCACCGGGAAGCGCTTGACCTCGCCCGCGGGGTCGTTGCCAGACTCGTAGGGCATGAGCTTGGCCCGCCCGCCCCGCTTAGGGCCTAGAAGAGCCCCGGCGACCACCGCCAGCACTGCGATGCCCACCGCCACCGCCAGGTAGACCAGAACCGCCTGATACTCGCTGATGGGTGACATGTGCCTCCTCGTGGGGGATGCTTGTGCCAATCTTCACGAAAGCGCGTGCAGCGCCCCCGCATCCCCCCAACTGCCCTTCATCTTACACCGCTTGTAAGCTAAAAGAACCATGGTTCCATTCCAAATTGGCCCTCACCCGTCGGGGCATACCTTTGCTGCGCCCACACCTGGGGTGGGCAAGGGGCATTTGAGTCTTCCCCAGATTAAGCCCCGGGTGTGACCCCAGGGTAGGGCCTCGAGCCCCAATTGCATCAGTAGCGCTTATCTATCAGGGGAGGCCCCTCCAGGTTGGGGTCGGCCACCAGCTCATCGATGCGCAGGCCGGTGGCTTGCTGCAAAGCCGGGCCCAACTGCGGTGGGACTGTTTCGGTCTTGAGGCGCAGGGTGAGCTTATCGGTGCCGTCCGGTTTGCTCTCCACCACCACCTGCGCGCCCCCTCTGGGGTCGATGCCGAAGGCCATGAGCAGCGGGGCCAGCTCGGTGGGGTAGAGCTTGACCCCCTTGACCTTGACCATCAGGTCGGTGCGGCCGATCACCCCTTTGGGCAGGCAAAGCCGCCCATCGCGGCGGCTTACTACCGCCAGGTCGCCGGTGCGGAAGCGAACCATGGGCATCAGGGTGCGCGAGAGCGCGGTCACCACCAGCTCGCCCTTCTCCCCCTCGGGGGTGGGCTCGAGGGTCTCGGGGTCCACCACCTCCAGAATGGCCATCTCGGGGATTTCCCAAAGACCATCCTTCTCCAGGCCCTCCCCGGCCACCACCCCCAGCTCCGAGGTGCCGTAAGCGTCCACCGCCACCCCTCCCAGGGCCTGCTCGAGCCGCTCGCGGTAACCCGGCACCGAGGTAAAGGGCTCCCCCCCGGCCATCAGAAGGGCAAAGCGCCCGCCCGCCTGGGCCACCTTCATGGCGAAGCTGGGATTCGATACCAGCACCTCGAAGCCGTACTGCCGCTGAAGCTGCACGATGCGCTCGGCCTCCCCCGGCCCGTGCGCCAGGACCATGGCCCCGGCCCGCTGCAAGGCCTCGTGGAAAAGCCAGCCCCCGGCGAACACGTGGTAGCTGAAGACCACCAGCGCCTTTTTACCCGCCATCCCCAGCCGGCGCATCTGGGCGGCCAGCGCCTCGGCCTGGTAGTCCAGGTCTTCCCTGGAGAGGTACTCCGGCATCCACCCCAAAGCAGGGCTGGGGGTGAGGTGCATCAAAACCGCCCCCTGGGGCGGCTCTGGGTGGGCCTGGAGGTAGGCCAGCCAGTCCTGGCGGGTGGTGAAGGGCAGCCGGGCGATGGTTTCCGGGGTGACCGCCTCCACATCCACCCCCCGCAGCTTCTCGGCGTACACGGGGTGCTGCCTCGCGGCGGCCAGCACGGTCTGCAAACGCTGGGTTCGGTCCATGGGTGCCTCCTGGTTTCCAGGGGGATTATACCCACGCAGGCTCAACGCCGCTCTAGTGTCAGGGTGTAGGTGTAGCTCCTGCTCTGGTTGGGGGCCAGCGCGAAGCGAAGGCGGTAGCCCTGGGGCAGGCGCTCCAGCCCCTCGCCCTCGAGGGCGAAGGGCTGCGGCAGGGTCTCCTCTATCTCCACCGTGAGCCCATACGCCTTGGGGTTGCGCACGGTGGTGGTCACGCGAAAGCGGTTGGGCGCCAGCGCTTCCACCTGCCGGAGGGCCTGGCCCTCGGGGTCGGGGCCCAGCAGAAGCGTGACCAGACGACCCTTGGGGGTATCCGGCAGCGTGGCCTGCCCTATGAACACCCCTTTTTCCCGCACGCCGACCAGGCCGGCGGCCAGGGGCTCTGGCGCGCTGAAGCGCAGGCCTCGGACAAAAGCCAGAACCGGCTCGGTGCTGAAGCCCCCCTGCCAGCGCCACAAATAGACCGGCTCCACCCTGACCCGCAGGAAGGGCAGCTCGGTCTGCCCAGGCTCCAGCAATACCTCCCCGGCCAGGCGGTAGCGGTAGGTGCCCCCCGCCTCCCCCATCCACTCGGCCAGGGCCGGGGCGGCCCGGAGCGCAGACCCTGCCTCCATCCCGCCCTCCAGCAAAGGCACGCTGCCCGCCACCAGCTCGGTGCGCACAAGCCGCAAGGGCTGTTTCAGGCCGTTGGTGAGGGTGGCCCAGCCCACCAGCTCCCCATCCTCCAGGGTCCAGTAGAGGCCCCAGCGCAAGGCCCGGGTCAGGAAGGCCAGGGTGGCCCGCCCCTCACCCCGGTAGCGGAAGACCACCCGAGGGCCCGGGGGAAGGCTGAAGCCGCTGGGGTCTGGGTAGGCCACCACCCCGGGCAGGCCCACCAGGTAGCGCCCCTCATAGAGGAACAGGTTGCGCTCCGCGCTCACCAGCGTGGCCCGGCGCCACTGCCCTTCCCAGTAAAACTGCACCTCCTTGCCCACGTAGGCCTCGAGCGGGCTGGGCCTCTCGGGCACCTCCACCCGGCGGGAAAGCTCGCTTACCCCCAGTAGCCGCAGCGTACCCGGCACCAGACTTTCGAATAGGGCCGCCTCTGGGGTCCAAACCCACTCCCCCGGGGGCAGCTCCTGGGGCAGTCTCAGTTCAGCAAAGCCCCGGTACAGCGCCGCTTCCTGTGCCTGCGCCCACAAAAAAAGCCCAAAAAGCCAGAGCCATCCTATGCGCATGGGCCAAGTAAACCACCGCACCGGGGGTTTTGGGTGAGCGCAGGCTAAAGGGGCCTAGCTCAAACCGGGGATGTCGTCCCGGATACAGGCCTTGTAATGCCCCGGGGCCACCTCCTTGAGCTCGGGCACCACCTGGGCGCACTCGGCGATGGCATAGCGGCAGCGGGTGCGGAAGACGCAGCCCGAAGGAGGGTTGATGGGGCTTGGAATGTCCCCCTGCAAAACTATCCGCTCGCGCTTCAGGGTGGGGTCGGGCATGGGGATGGCCGAAAGGAGGGCCTCGGTATAGGGATGCTTGGGGTTGCGGTAGAGCTCTTTAGCGGTGGCCAGCTCCATAATCTTGCCCAGGTACATCACCGCCACCCGGTCCGAGATGTACTCCACCACCGCCAGGTCGTGCGCAATAAAAAGAAGGGTCAGCCCGAGCTGCTCCTTGAGGTCCTGCAGCAGGTTCACCACCTGGGCCTGGATGGAGACGTCCAGGGCCGATACGGGCTCATCGGCTACGATGAATTCCGGCCGCACTGCCAAAGCCCGGGCAATCCCGATGCGCTGGCGCTGGCCGCCGGAGAACTCGTGGGGGTAACGCCGAATGTGATCCGGGTTCAACCCCACCATCTGCAAAAGCTCCGCCACTCGCTCAGTCCGGGCCTTGGCCGAGGCCTCCAGGTTGTGAATCACCAGCGGCTCGGCGATGATATCGCCCACGGTCATGCGCGGGTTGAGGGAGGCGAAGGGGTCCTGGAAGATGATCTGCATCTTGCGGCGGTAGGCCCGAAGCTGGTTCTTGGGCAGGTGGGTGATGTCCTGTCCATCGAAGCGGATGGTTCCCTCGGTGGGCTCGATAAGGCGCAGGATGGTGCGGCCTACTGTGGTCTTGCCCGAGCCGGACTCCCCCACCAGGCCCAGCACCTCCCCCTTCTTCACCCCAAAGCTCACCCCGTTGACCGCCTTGACGTGGCCCACCACCCGTGAAAGAACCCCACCCCGGATGGGAAACCACTTCTTCAGGTTCTCCACCTCCACCAGGTGGGTGGTGGTAGCAGTCGCTGCGCTCATGCCTCCACCGCCTCTCCATTCTGAATCTCAGCCCAGCGCACGCAGCGCACCATGTGGCCGCCCCCCGCGTCCTGCAAGGCCGGGATCTCCTGGTCGCAAAGCCCAGGCTTGTAAAACTTGCAGCGGGGATGGAAGGCGCAGCCAGCGGGCAGGCTCAGGGGGTTGGGCACGTTGCCAGGAATGGCCTCCAGCCGCTGCTGGTGCTCAGCGGCTAGGTCGAGCCGCGGCACCGAGTTCAAAAGCCCCATGGTATAGGGGTGCAGGGGCTTCTTGAAGGTGGGCACCACATCCGCCTCCTCCACCGCCCGCCCAGCGTACATCACCACCACCCGGTCGGCCATCTCCGCCACCACCCCCAGGTTGTGGGTGATGAAGAGGATGCTCATCCCAATCTCTTCCTGGAGCTTCTTCATCAGCTCCAGAATCTGGGCCTGGATGGTCACGTCCAAAGCGGTGGTGGGCTCGTCGGCAATTAGAAGTGAGGGGTTACAGGAAAGCGCCATGGCGATCATCACCCGCTGGCGCATACCCCCCGACATCTGGTGGGGGTAGTTGGCCAGGCGCTTCCTGGGCTCAGGGATGCCCACCAGATCGAGCATCTCTGCGGCCTGCTCAAGCGCCTCCTTCCGGCTTTTGCCCTGGTGAAGCTGGATGGCCTCAGCGATCTGGTCCCCCACGGTGTAGACCGGGTTCAAGGAGGTCATGGGCTCCTGAAAGATCATGGCAATGTCGTTGCCCCGGATGCGGCGCATGCTGGCCTCATCCTCTTTGACCAGGTCGCGGAGCTTACCATCCTTGCCGCGAAAAAGCATCTGGCCGCCCACAATCTTGCCCGGTGGGGAGGGAATCAGGCGCATCATGGCCAGGCTGGTCACCGACTTTCCGGAACCCGACTCCCCCACCACCGCCAGGGTCTCGCCCTTGTTAATGTGAAAGGAGACCCCGTCCACCGCCTTCACCACCCCGTCGTCGGTGAAGAAGTGCACCTTGAGGTCCTTCACTTCAACCAGTCTGTTCTCGTCCATGCCCACTCCTACAAAGTCAGGCCATTATACCCCTCACACCTTGGTGCGCGGGTCGAGCGCGTCGCGCAGGCCATCGCCAAGGAAGTTATACGCCAGAATAGCCAGCAGGATGAACACCCCGGGAATTAGAAGCCAAGGCCGCTCGGTAAAGGCGGTGATGCCCGTGGCCTGGGCCTTGGAGAGCATCAAGCCCCAGGAAGTGGCCGGCTCCTGAATCCCGAGCCCCAGGAAGGAAAGCCCCGACTCCCCCAGGATGAAACCGGGAATGGCCAGGGTCACCGCCACGATGAGGTAGGTATAGGTACCCGGCAACACATGGCGGACGATAATGCGCACGTCCCCTGCCCCCAAAGCCTGGGCGGCCTGGGCGTACTCCATCTCCCGAAGCTGCAGGACCTGGCTGCGGATGATGCGGGCCAGCCCCCCCCAGTTCACGAAGGAGAGAATGGTCACCACCAACACGAAGCGCACCGCTGGCGGCACCTCGATGGGTATTAGCACCGAGAGGATGATGAGCAAGAACAAATCGGGAATGGCCGCCAGCACCTCCACAGTGCGCATGATGAGGGTGTCCAGATCGAACTCAATCCGGGGCCAAAGCAGAATATAGCCGATGCCCCCCAACAAAACCACCCCTATGAGCCCGGCCACAATGGCCTCCAGCCCCCGGCTGGTCTCCAGGAAGCCTTCGACCGTGATCCAAAGCAGCCAGGCCACCCCCCCCCAGGCCAGCAACCAGAGCAGGGCCCGGGCCAGGTGGCTAGGCCAGACCAAGAAGCGCATCAAAAAGCCCAGCAGCACCAACCCCAAAGCCAAGCCCAGCATCCCCAGGACCAAGTAGCCGACCCGCTGCAGGTTGGGGCGGATAAACTGCTCATACCCCTGGCCCAGCGCCCAGAGCAGCACTCCCATCAGGGCCAGCCCCAAAGCGGCCAGCAGGTGGGCGTACCAGGGGCTGGCCCGTACAAAACGCCAGAATTCGGGGTTCAGAAGACCGATACTGAAGGTGACCGGACGGCCCGCGTAGTAGCCGGAGATGCTGCCCATGAAAACACCTATTAGTAGGGCTAGGGCGACCGCAAAAATACCGATGGTGAGGCTGATGCGGGCCCCAAACCAGATGCGGCCCCATATGTCGCGCCCAAAGTCGTCCGCCCCCCAAAGGAAGAGCCTGGCCTGGTCCTCCAAAAGCCAAGGCCCCCCAAAGAGGCGCAGATTGGCCGGAATCAACCCCAAAAAGCGGTAAGGCTCCCCCTCCACGAAGAAGTAGATGGGATAACGCCCCTTCTCGCAGTCGGTGATCACCTCGACCTTGAAGGTCTCGGGGTTTCTGCGCCGCTCGGAGGGGCACACATAGGGGCGGGTCAGCCTGCCGTTCTCGTCGCGCCAAAAAATCTTGGTCGGAGGTGCATAGGAGAAGTCGCGGAAGCTCTTCTCCTCCGGGTAGGGGGCCAGGAAATCGGCGAAAAGCGCCCCTAGGTAGAAGACAAGCAGCACCACCGCCCCCAGCCGGGCCAAGGGGTGGCGCTTGAAGCGAATCCAGGCCTGCTGGAAAAAGCCCCGGCTCTGTAGAGCAGTGTTCGGTTTTCGCGCCAGCATCCTGAGCCTCCTAGCTGTAGCGAATGCGCGGGTCTACCCAGGCCAAAAGCAGGTCAGAAAGCAGGTTGCCAATCATCAAAAGCACCGTGGTGATGGTGATTAGGCCCATGATCACGTACACATCGATGGCCGAGATGGCCTCCAAAAGCGCCGGGGTAATGCCGGGCCAGGCCATCACCACCTCGACCAGCCCTGCCCCACCAATAAGACCAGGCAGGAGGCCACCAATGCCGGCTATGAAGGGAATCACCGCATTCCTGAGGGCGTGCTTGTAGATGACCACCCGCTCCGAAAGCCCCTTGGCCCTAGCGGTGCGGATGTAGTCTTGCGAGAGCACATCCAGCATCTGGCCGCGCATTACCCGCATGAGCCCTGCCAGGCCCGAGGTGCCCACCACGATTACCACCGGAAAGGCGTGCCAAAGCACGTTGGTTACCCGCGCCCACAGAGGCGACTCGGTGTAGGGCAGCCGCTCGGGCAAAGAGGGCCCCTGCAACAAGGGGGCCAGGAGCAAAAGCGCGCTCATACCAAAAAGCACAAGCCCCAGCCAGATGCCAAAGGTGGCGGCCTGCCTCCGGCGGGCGCGCCACCAGAAAAGGCCCCCATACACCAGGGCCCCCAAAAGAGCAAAGGGAAAGAGCACTTGGGCAGCCCGGGTCATATTCCCCAAGTGCAGAAACTCATTGGTCATACCCCCGATGGGCAGCAGGCGCATGTCTGTGAGGTCGTTGAGCCAGACCGCCAAGAAGAGCATGATGAGGCCAAAGAAGAAGTTGGGGATGGCCAGCCCCAAAAAGGCCAGGACGGTGAAGATGCGGTCGGGCCAGGTGTACTTGTAGATGGCCGAATAAACCCCGATGGGGATGGCAATCAGGTAAATCATCAAGGTGGCCAGCACCACCAGCACCATCGAGTTCAGGATGCGCGGGCCAATCACGTTCCACACATCGGTCTTGTAGGAAAGGGAAAGACCCAGATAGCCCTGCAGAATCCCCGAGAGCCACTTGGCGTACTGCACCGGCAGGGGCTGGTCGAGGCCGAGCTGCTGGCGCAGTCTGGCGATGGACTCGCGGTCCTGGGTGGGGTCGAGCTCGAGCCGGGTCACAAAGTCGCCCGGGGCAAGCTGAATCACCAGGAAAGCCAACAAAGTGGCCCCAAAGAAGGTGGGAACAAGCTGGAGCAGCCTTCGCAGCACGTAGTCGAACATGTTTCCTCAGCATAAAGGCAAGGGGTGGGTGGCCACCCCTTGCCCCCGGGTACTCCTACTCCTTAGCAAAGACGGTCTCGATGTAGGGCGCCTGGCCCACGATGGAGTTGATCTGCTCCCTGGGGAACATGCCGCCCAGGCGGGTCAGGCGGGCCGGGTTGTAGGCCGGGGCCACGGTGTAGATGATGGGCAGGTTCTCGGCCACCACCCTCTGGAACTGCACGTAGATCTGGCGGCGCTGGGCCTGGTCCAGGGTGGTTGCCCCCCGCCGCATCAGGTTGTCAATCAGCACCTCGAAGGGTTCCACATTGGCCGGGCGCTTGCCGCCCACCCCCAGGTTCCACATGTGCAGGCTGCCGTCCAGCTCCCAGACGTTGCGGCTAAAGGCCGGCTCGATGCCGCCCGTAAGGCCGATCAGGATGGCGTCGAACTCGCGGGTACCATCGGCTGCGGGGCTGGTGAGCTGGCGCACCAACTCGTTGAAGTCGATGGGCCGGTACTCCACCTTGACCCCAATCTTGCGGGCCTCGTCGCGGAAGATCTGGGCAATGCGCTCCCGCACGGTGTTGCCCTGGTTGGTGAACAGGTTGAACTCCAGCACCCGCCCCTCGCTGTTCACCAGCCACCCGTCGCGGTTGCGCGTGCGGAAGCCCAGCTCGGCCAGAAGCTGCTGTGCCCGCTGCGGGTTGAACTCGTACTTGGGCACATCATCGGTGAAGAAGGCCTTGTTGGGGATGGAGATGGGGCTCCACTGGGGCTGGCCCAGCCCACCCAGGGCCACCTCGATCATGGACTTCTTGTCCATCAGGTGGGCCATAGCCCGGCGGAACTTGACCTGGCGGAACAGGTTTGCCTTGAAGGGGTCCTTGTTGTTCCAGTTGAAGACGATGAAGTTGGTCCCCAGGGTGACGTCCACGTTGGGGAAGATCTCGGCCCGCAAGCGCCCGGCCCGGATGCGCTCCAGCACCTGGGCCACCTGGTCGGCGTTGGCCGCCGCGAAGGTGTCAGCATCCCCGGCCAGGAAGCGGGCGAGCTGGGCGTTCAGGTCGGGCACGATCTGCACCGTGTAGCGCTCGAGGTAGGCCACGGGGTTGTTGCGCTCATCCACCCCCCAGTAGTTGGGGTTGCGCACCAGCACCACCCGCTCGCCCTTTACGTAGCTTTCCAGCCGGAAGGGGCCCCCGGAGACGATCTGCGCTGGCGGGGTGTCCAGGTTCCAAAGGGTCTGGAGCCGCTGCACCCCCGCCCGGTAGGCCGGCTCAAAGATGTGCCGCGGCACGATGTACCAGCCCTGGATCAGGGCCGGGGCATAGGGCTTGGGGAAGTCGGCCCGCACCGTGTACTGGTCCACTTTGGTCCAGCGGATGGGCTGGCCGTCCAGGATGAAGCTGCTGCGGGAGTTGGAGTTGACCTGGGGGTCAGCATGAACGGTGGCGCTGAAGATCACGTCATCGGCGGTGATGGGCTGGCCATCCGACCACCGGGCCCCCTCCCGCAGCCTGAAAATTACCGTCAGGCCGTTGTTGCGCACCTCCCAGGACCTGGCCAGCCGGCCCTCAGGAGCCTGGGTGTACGGATCATAGGCGGTCAGGTAGGGCAGGAAGAGCGCGATTATATCGGTAGAAGAGGTCTCACGGGCCACAAAGGGGTTCCAGGTGCGGGGGTCAGAGATGGCGGTCACGCGGTAGGCCCCGCCTGGGCGGCCTATCTCGGTACCCCTAAAGACCTTGGGCTGGGCGAGAGCCGCCCCAACCAGAGCCAGCATACCTAAGACCAAGACTCGTTTCATCGGCTAAGCCTCCTGGGATTCGATGAAGAGAACCACCCTCGCCTTCGCAAGGTAAGCAGCGAGTATGGACTTGGTACAAGGCTATCCAGCCCCATCGGCGCTGTCAAGGCCCTGAAGGGAGGGAAAGAAGCAGCATATAGGCTAGGTCCATCCACCCTTTGGTGGATGGACCCGAGAGAAAAAGGGCTAGCGCTCGAAGTAACGGAAAGAAAAGGCCAGCAAAGCGAAGATTACCCCGAGAATTATCGTGATGCGGTAGAGGCCCCCCGTTACCCCCCGGGTGCTGAAGAGGTCGGTCGAGCCGCCAAACATATCGCCAGCCCCCTGGCGGGGCTCCTGCGAGAGCACCAGGTAGACCAGAAAGCCCGCCACAAGGATGTACAGGAAGACCAAGAGGTTGTGCAAAAAGTCCACGGTCGCCTCCAGCCTGTTGGTGCCGGGAGTGGGACTCGAACCCACATGGCTGCTAACCGCCCGATTTTGAGTCGGGTGCGTCTACCGATTCCGCCATCCCGGCGCACCGGCCTGTATAACTATAGTACCCCGTGGGCGTCTCCGCAACCCGCGGCTAAAGCCCCGCTCAAAACGAGGGTTAACCCCCCCTGAAGGGCTTCTCATCCCTTCCAAAAGGGCTACCCTAGCCTGAGGAAGAGGAGGCCAGATGATGCGCAAATTTCCCGTCTTAGGACTGATGCTCTTGGGCCCCGCGCTGGCCGCGCCGGTGCTGAGCCCCCAGCAGATCATCGTGAACCCGGTGCCCACCGACCTGCAGGTGCGGGTTTGGGTGGACAAGGACCCGGCCAAGACCGGCAACCCGGTCTACCAGATCGGCGAGCGCATCCGGGTCTCGGTGCAGGTCAACCAGGATGCCTACGTCTACATCTTCAGC
Source organism: Meiothermus sp. QL-1 (assembly GCF_003351145.1). Lineage (NCBI taxonomy): Bacteria > Thermotogati > Deinococcota > Deinococci > Thermales > Thermaceae > Meiothermus > Meiothermus sp. QL-1. Next base: position 27,551 of record NZ_QQSV01000011.1, read on the forward strand.
ATACGCTCAACAGGGGAGATCAGCCTGATCCTGCCCAACGCCTTCGACGGCAACAACTACCTGCGGGCCGGGGAGACCCGGGTCTTCCCCCCGGCCAGCGGGGCGCGCTACGCTCTCGAGGTGGCCGGCCCAGAGGGGCAGGACCGGGTGCTGGCCATCGCCAGCCGCCAGCCCCTTTCCCTGGCCCAGATCGCCGATATTCAGAGCGGGCGGGTGAACCTGCAGGGCGCCGACAACCTGGCCCGGGCCCTCTCGATCGTGGTCACCCCCTTGCCCGAGCGGGACTGGGTGAGCGACATAGCCTTCTTCATCGTAGGCCGACCTGCCGTGACACCGGTACAACCGGTCCAGCCCGCTACCGGCACCCTGAGCGTGAATTCCAACCCTCAAGGCGCCCAGGTGCTGGTGGAAGGGCGGGTGGTGGGCACCACCCCGTTGAGCCTGGTCCTGCGCCCCGGACGGGTAGAGGTAGAGCTGCGCCTGGCGGGCTACCAAATCTTCCGCAGCGCGGTGCAGATCCGCCCCGGCGAGACCACAGCGATAAACGCCAACCTGGTGCCGGTGGTGCAGAACGGGGTGCTACAGGTCAGCTCCACCCCCCAAGGTGCCCAGGTGCTCCTCAACGGCCGGGTGGTGGGCAACAGCCCCCTGAACCTTACGGTGGCACCGGGGTCGTACGAGCTTGAACTCCGCCTGGCGGGCTACCAGAGCTTCCGCACAACGGTTGCGGTGGGAAGCGGCCAGACCGTGCCGGTAAACGTCAGCCTCCTGCCCCTGCGGGGTTCGTTGGAGGTCTTCACCAACGTGGAAGCCCGCATTTTCCTGGATGGACGGGAGGTGGGCCAGACTCAAGGGGGCTTCCTGCGGATAGAAGGCCTTGACCCCGGCAGCCTTCAGGTGGTGGCCCTGGCCCCGGGTTACCGGGTTGAGGCGCGGGACGTGCGGGTGGAGCCTGGGCGCAGCCAGCAGGTCCGGCTCAGTCTGAATAGAGCGCGCTAGGCGTGTCCTTTCGGGAAGCCGCCTGTGGCGGCTTCCCGACTTTTTTACCCGCGCAAGGGCGGGGTCAGTAGAATAGCAGCGGTATGAAAAGTTACAAGATTTGTCTTATCGAAGGCGATGGGATAGGGCACGAGGTGATCCCTGCGGCGAGGCTGGTGCTGGAGGCCACCGGGCTCAGGCTCGAGTTCGTGGAGGCCCAGGCGGGCTGGGAGACCTTCGAGCGAACAGGCTGTTCGGTACCCGAGGCCACCCTGGAGGCCATTCAAAACACCGACGCCACCCTCTTCGGCGCAGCCACCAGCCCCACCCAAAAGGTCCCAGGGTTCTTCGGGGCTATCCGCTACCTGAGGCGCAAGCTCGACCTCTTCGCCAACGTGCGCCCGGCGAAGCACCACCCCGTGCCAGGCTCGAGGCCCGGGGTTGACCTGGTGGTGGTGCGGGAGAACACCGAGGGGCTTTACGTGGAGCAAGAACGCAGTTACCTGGACGGTGATATTGCAATTGCCGACGCGGTCATCACCCGCCGGGCCAGCGCCCGAATCGGGGCCTACGCCGCCCGGCTGGCGGCCAGCCGCCCGCGCAAGCTGCTCCACGTAGCCCATAAGGCCAACGTTCTACCCATGACCCAGGGCCTCTTCATGCGCACTGTTTTCGAGGAAGCCGCCCGCTTCCCTGAACTCAAGACCCAGGACATCATCATCGACAACTGCGCCATGCAGCTCGTGCGCAACCCCGAGCGCTTCGACGTGATCGTAACTACCAACCTGTTTGGCGATATCCTCTCCGACCTCACCGCTGGGCTGGTGGGCGGGCTGGGCATTGCGGCCAGCGGCAACATCGGGGATAAGTACGCGGTCTTCGAACCAGTCCACGGCAGCGCCCCCGATATTGCCGGCAAGGGGATTGCCAATCCTGCAGCCGCCATCCTCTCAGCGGCCATGATGCTGGAGCACTTGGGTGAGACCGAGGCGGCCCGGCGAATCGAGGCCGCGGTGGACAAGGCGCTGGCCGAGGGCCCTCGCACCCCCGACCTTGGGGGCCAAGCCACCACCTTGGAGTTCGCCCAGGCGGTGGCCCAGGCCCTCTAAGGGCGCTTCTTGCAAAAGGGAGTGGTACCCACGGTCAAACCCGGCACGGCCTGGCGTATGTGCCGTGTTATACTTACACCTAGCTTGGGACGCTCGCAAAGGGGGCAATGTGCGTGACTTTTTCAGCGGATTGCTGAGGCCCAGGGTAGAGGCGCTGGGCCTTGAGATAGGCACGGCCAACCTGAAGATGGTCGAGCTCTCGGGGACCCCTCCCAGCCTGAAGAGTCTAAGCATAAGGCCCACCCCACCCGGCGCCATTCAGGAAGGCTCCATCATCGAGCCTGCGGTCCTGGCCGATTCGCTCAAGGAAATGCTGGCCGAGATGCGTACCCGCAAACGGTACGTGGTCACCGCCACCAGCAACCTAGCCGTCATCACCCGCACCCTACAGGTGCCCAAGATGCCCCCCAAGCAGCTGGAGGAGGCTGTGCGCTGGGAGGCCGAGCGCTACATTCCTTTTCCCATTGACGAGGTGGTGCTGGACTACGCCCCTCTGGACCCCCTGGAGTCTGTGCCCGACGGCGAGCAAATAGATGTGGTGGTGGGGGCAGCCCGCCAGGAAACCGTCGCCAGCCTGGTGGAAACCCTCAAGACCGCTGGGCTCGAGCCGGTAGTCATCGATGTAAAGCCTTTCGCCGGCCTGCGCACTTTGGAGGCCCGCCTGCGGGCTACCGACCGGGAGCCCATCACCCTATTCTTGGAGATCGGGGCTGAATCCTCGGCCCTGGTCCTCACCCGAGGGGAGCGGCTGCTTTTGAACCGGGTCCTTAACCTGTCGGGCAAGGACTTCACCGAGACCATCGCCAAGGCCTTCAACCTGGACGCCATGGCCGCTGAGGAGGCCAAGAAGAACTACGGCCTGGCTACCATCCCCACCGAGGACGAAGACCTGCTTTTGGACTTCGACGCCGAACGCGAGCGCTTCAATCCGGCCCGCATGTACGATGCGGTCCGCCCGGTACTGGTCGAGCTCACCACCGAGCTGCGGCGAAGCCTGGAGTTCTTCCGGGTGCAGGTGGGCGACCTGGGGGTGGACCAGGGCTTTGTAGCAGGAGGGGGCAGCAAGCTGCGCAGCTTGGTTCCGCTCCTGGCCGACACCCTGGGCATCCCCTTGGAGGTCGCCGACCCCTGGCAGGGCATCCAGATCGACAAAAGCCGGTTTGACCTGGAATACCTGCGCAGCCTCGCGCCGGAGTTCACGGTGCCAGTAGGGCTGGCGCTACGGGGGGTGAACCCGCTTGATTAAGCTCAACCTTCTTCCCAAAAACCTGCGCCGGCGGGTGGAGCCAGGCTGGTGGCGCCTGGCCGCTATAGCGGTGGTGCTGGCCGCGCTGGGCACGGCAGGCTTCCTGCACTACTCCACCCTGTCCCGCATCCAGGCGCTGGAAAACCAGCGGGACCAGCTTCAGGTAGAAGTGGATGTGCTGCGGCCCTTCATCGCGGAACAAAACCGGCTCAACCAGCAGCAGCGGGAACTAGAGCAGCTACTCTCGGTGCGCAATCGCCTCCAGGAGCGCTTTGTGCCTTGGTCTGAGAACCTGGCTTTGGTCATCAACCAGATTCCCCGCGAAGGCCGCCGCTTTGGCGTGGCCCTGCGCAGCATCGGGACCAAGGCCCTCACCCCGCAGGAGGTCCAAAGCAACGTGCAAAACGGGGTATACGACGGCAAGCCGGTGAACATAGAGTTCAGCTTGCAAGGAGAGGCCATCGGGCAAAGCGCCCTGATCCGGTTCATAGAGGCCTTCGAGAACTCCCCCCGCTTCGGCATCAACTTCCAAAACGCAAGTCTGGACCAGCAGCGCCAGCTCTACACCTTTGGGGCCACCGTGGGCCTGGTCAGCCAGCCCCCGGCCACCGCCAGCAACACAACAGGAGGTGAAGGCAGTGGTAGCCCTTCTCGCTAGGATGGGCCAGCGCGAGTGGGCCATTGTGGCCATGTTAGCTGCCCTGCTGCTCGGGCTCATGTGGCACTTCCTGGTCACCCAACCCCTGCAAGGCCGCATTCCCCAGCTCCAGGCCGAGATCGACCGGCTCACCATCGAGCGCGACCGGGGGCGCGCTGCCCAGCGGGCCCTGCCCCAGCTACGGGAGACCATCGCCCGCTTGGAGGCTGAAAGGCAGCAGTTCCTGCGCGAGCTGCCCCCCACCGAGCAGCTTGGCCGGGTCCTGGCTGGGCTGGCCCAAACGGCCCGCGAAAGCGGGGTGGTGCTGCGTAGCCTGAACCGAAGCCCAGGGGACAACCAGGGGGTGGCCAACGTGCGGGCCACCAACCTGGCGCTGCAGGTCGAGTCCCCCTTCCCTGAGCTGTACGTGTTTCTGCGCAACCTCGAGGCCTTCCAGCGCTTCGCCGTCATCTCGGGGCTGAACCTGACCTTGGCCGGTGCTGGCAACGCCCCTTCCGACCCCACCAACCCCACCATCAGCACCAGCCTGACGATGACGGTCTACACCTACACGGGCACGGGTCAGCAGAGCGGACCGCCCCCCCAGGGCCAGCCGGGAGGTGGGCCTTGAATCTCCTCCAGCGTATTCCCCAACCGGCCAAGGTAGCCATAGCGGCCGTTTTGCTGGTGGGGGCGGTGGCCCTGTGGTACTGGGGATTCTTCCGCCCCAACCAGATCGCAGAAACAACCCCGGCCACCCCCACCCAGCCCGCTTCCTCTCCCCCCACCGCCACCGCCCGGCCCCTCGAGGTCATCCCCCTGCCCTTCCTGGTCACCGAAGCGCCCCGCTCTGCCGAGCCAGAGGAAAACCAGGAGGCACCAGGCAACGCCGCTTTGGGCCGGCCCCGGGTTACCGTTCCACCCAACCCCTTCGTCCCCCTGGTGGTCGAAACCCCCACTCCGCCGGCTGCCAGCGCGCCGGTGGCGGCCCTGCCCGCCCCAAGCCCACCGGTGAGCGCCCAGCCCATTCCCATCCAGCCAGCGCAGGTGCAGGTGCGCCAGCCTGCGACCCCTCTACCCGCGGCCAGCCTGCCCGGCACGAGGGCCAACATCGCCCCTGCACCGACCCCTGCCGCTTCCACGCCCACACCCCCTGGCCAGGCCCGCCTGGTCCAGGGGAGCGCCCGCGCCAGCCTGCCCAACCCCATCAACCTGGGCACAGGGCCCCTACCCATCCGGCTGCTCCCGCTGGAGCGGGAGCTTTCCAGCACACCAGAACCCCAGTCCGCCCAGCCCGCCCTGGACCTGAGCCCAAGTAGTGCAGAGCGCAGCGTGCTGGAGTTTGCTCGAGCCGAGCTGGAGCTCCGCACAGCGCAAGCCCTCGAGCTGCGCACCAGCCCACCCTCCGCCCCTGAGGCTTCCCGGAACCAGGAAAGCAGCCTGGCCCGCTTCGTGCGCGAGCAGGGCCTGCGGCTCTCGGGGGTGGTGCTTGGCCCAACCAGCGTAGCCATCTTCCAAAACAGGGATGGCTTTGTGGTGCTGCCGGTGGGACGCACCCTGCCGGGCAGCGACGTTCTGCTCAAAAGCCTGAATGCCCGCGAAGCCCTTCTGGTGCGAGGCTCGGAAAGCCTGACCCTTACCATTGAGAAACCCTAGGCGGTGAGTATGAAGCGTTTTCTTGCCCTTTTGGTAACGCTAAGCCTGGCGCTGGCCCAGGGCACCCTGCCGCGGGATGCCCGCTTCGACCAACCGGTGAGCAACATCGGGGCCAATCTGCCCCTAGCAGCCCTGCTGGACGCCCTGGCCCGCAGCGTGGGCCTCTCCCCCATCCTGCGGGACATCCCCACCGTCACGGTCACGGCCGATATCGACAACAAACCCTTCCGCCAGGTCTGGGACCTGCTTATCAACACCTACGGGGATGGGCGCATCACCTACGCCCTGCTGGAGAACAACGTCATCGTGGTGGGGCCGCGGGAGGTGGTGGAGCGGGCCCGGGGACCGGTGGCCCAGCCCGCCCCCACCCCTGCCGAGCCCACCGTGCGCGAGTTCTACCAGGTGCGCTCGGGCGACCCGGCAGCCCTAGCCGCCTTCGTCCAGCAGGAGGTGCCGGGGGTCACCGTGCGGGCCGTGCCGGGGCAGAACGTCCTGTCCATCAGCGGGCCGACCCGGCTGGTGAACGAGGCCCTCAACTTCCTGCAGCGCATCGACGTGCCGCGCACCGCTGCCCCCGCCACCCCGGTGGTGCAGAAGTCGTTCGCCCTCTCCCATGCCCGGGCCGTAGAGCTGGCCGACGTGCTGAGCAAGGCCATCGCCGCCCAGGGACAACCACCTGCTCAGGGCCAGGCGCAAACCCCCCCTCAGGTCACGGTGGTGGCTGAGCCCCGCACCAACACCCTCATCGTCACCGGCACAGCAGAGCAGATCGCCCTGGCCGAGCGGCTCATCCCCACCCTGGACCGCCCAGTGCAACAGGTCCAGCTACAGATCCGAGTCCAGGCGGTGCAAAGCGAGGTGGTGCGCAACCTGGGGCTCAAGTGGGAGAGCATTGCCGGCGGCAACCTGGTGGCGAGCTTCCTCTCCACGGGCCTCAACCTGATTTTCGATGCCACCCGGAGCCTGACCTCCCTCAACATTCGGGCCGTGCTGGATGCCCTGGAACAGCAAAACCTCTCCCGCCGCCTGAGCGACGCCACCGTGCTGGTGGAGGACAACTACGGGGCCGACACCGCCGACCTGAGGGCCACAGGGGCCCGGGGGGCCGAGATCAAGGTGGGGGGGCGGCTTATCGTCCCCATCACCGTAGGCGAACAGCTCAGCGTGCGGGAGTTCGACTACGGTCTGCTGGTCCGGGTGCGGCCCCAGATCACCGCGGATGGCAACATCCTGCTCGAGGTCTTCACCCAGACCGGCGAGGACCCCGCCCCAGGCCCCAACAACAGCATCCGCATCCCCCAGCAGTCGACCCTCTCCAAGCTGCGCATCCGCGACGGCCAGACCGTGGTGTTGGGAGGCCTTATCCAAAAGGTTACCAACACCACCGAAAACAAAATCCCCCTGCTGGGCGATATCCCCCTCTTGGGCGAGCTCTTCAAACAGCGCAGCTCCAGCGTCAAAGACGACGAGCTCATCGTGATCATCACCGGAAACATCGTCCGCTAGCCTCAGGTAGCCCGCCGCAGAGCGTGCAGCGCTGCGGTGTCCCCTGGCTCCACCCCGTACAGAAGGGCCAGGTAGTAGCTGGCCCAGGCCAGACGGTACCAGTAGCAAAGGGCCTTGGCCAGGGTACCCTCGGCTTCGGGCTCCGGCAGCTCGATGAGAATGTCCACCCGGCTCTCCAGAATCTCCTGGGCGTAGCGTTTGCGCTCATCGTCGCCCAGAAGCACCGCGGCAATGGGGTCCCCCTGCTCATGCCGGGCCTCCAGAGAGGTCACGAAAAATTCCAGGGCTGAGGGCGGAGGGGTGATGGAGAGGCTCTTGCCAATGCGGCCAAACACCTGCTGCAAAGCCTGGGCCAGCCCCAAGTAGCGCTCGGGCACCACCCAAAGCGGTATCCGCTCCAAAAGGGCATAAGCCAGGAACTTGGCCGGGTTTTTATCCAGGCCCACCTCAGGCCGCAGGCGCTCACGCTCCCGCAAAAGCGCCTGGTCGATGCGCCGAAGCTCGGCCTGCTGCCCAGTAGCCAGGAGCAAGAAGCGCAGGTAGCGGTAGGTGGAGAGGGGGTGGGGCGGTACCTCCACCTCGGCGTTTTCCCGAAAGCCCAGGCGCACCACCTCGGCCCCGTCCAGAGCAGCGTAAAGCTCCATTCCCATAGCACCGCCGAAGTCGTATCCCCCCTCGAGCACGAACTGGGTGCCCCCCTGGGTAAACTCAGGGGCAAAGTCGCGCGCGAGCAGGGCCGCCCACCAACCCTCGCCGAAACCCACCACCCCGAAAGGCGGGGTGTAGCGGACCTGCGGCGAAGGCCCGCTCCCCACCAAATCGCGCAATTCAAAGACCAGCCCCCACCGGTCGGCCAAATAGGTCTCCTGGGCATCAAGGTCCCGCATCCTTCCAGTTTACCCCGGTGGCCCTCTGGGGTAGCCTGATGCCCGATGTCGCCCTGGACTGTCCTTGCCGCGGCCATGGCCGCCGGCACCGCGGTCTCCCTGATCGGCCAAGCCTACCCCACCCTAGCCCCTTACATCCGGACCGACCTGGGCCTCTCCCTGGCCGCCGTAGGTCTGCTCAACACCTTCATCTACCTGGGCACCATGCTGGGCTCCCTGCCCTCGGGCTGGCTCACCGACCGGCTGGGCAGCCGCACGGTGATGATAGCCGGGGCCCTTCTAAGCGCTGGGCTGGCCCTCTCGGTGGCCCTGTTCGTCCACTCCCAAGCGGCGTTCGTCCCCTACCTGTTCTTGATAGGGCTGGTGGTGGCCTCGGCCACCCCGGCCGGAGCCCAAGCCGTAGCCCGGGCCTTTCCTCCCCATCGGCGCGGTCTGGTAATCGGCCTACGCCAGATGGCCGTGCCCCTGGGGGGCACCCTGGCCGCAGCCATCCTGCCGTTGGTAGCTCATTTCTCGAGCTGGCGCTGGGCCTCGGGGGTGGCCGCTCTGTTGGCGTTGCTCGCCGCTTGGGCGACCGCCCGGCTCTACCAGGAAAACCCACCCCAACCCCAGCCCAGCGGGGGCCCCACGCCCAGGCTGGGAGAGGTCCTGCGGGAGCGCAACCTCCTGCTGGCCTCCATTGCAGGGATGACCCTGCCCACCGGGCAGTTCGTGATGATCACCTACCTGATTCTGTTTTTGAAGGAAAGGCTAGGGGTCCCGGAGCTCACCGGGGCAGCCCTGCTCACCTTCGCCCAGCTTGCGGGGGCACTGAGCCGGGTCTTCTGGTCGTGGCTTTCGGACCTGCTCGGAGGCAGACGCAAACCGCTGCTGGTGCTGATGGTGGCCCTCGCCGGTCTTTGTGCCCTGGTGCTGGCCTGGCTCCCGCCGGGGACCCCTTTTTTGCTGAAGGGGGTGATGGTGGTGCTCTACGGCGCCACCGCGCTGGGCTGGCAGGGGCTGCACTTTTCCCTGCTGACCGAACTCTCGCCCCCGGGGTGGGAGGGGCGGGTGGTGGGGTTCGGCCTGGTTTTCACCTCGATCGGCATCGCCCTGGCCCCACCCCTATTCGGTCTGGTGGTCGACCTCAGCCAGAGCTATGCCCTGGCCTGGCTGGCCCAGGCAGCGGTCTTTGGGCTTGGGGCCTGGCTGCTGTCTAACGTGAGGGAAGGGGGCGGGCCGTCTCAACGCTGAGCCCTGAGCAGCCCGGCCAGCTCGGCGTATAGCCGCTCTTCCTCCGGGCTTGGATGGGTGGGGATAACCACCCGCACCTCGGCGTACTGGTCACCGCGGGTGCCGTCGCGGCGGGGCCAGCCCTTGCCCGCCAGGCGCAGCTTGCGCCCGGTCTGGGTCCGCTTGGGGATGGTAAGCTCCACCGGGCCGTCCAGGGTTCCCACCCGCACCTTCCCCCCCACCACCGCGATGGGGGCCGGCACCTCCACCACGGTGTAGAGGTCGTCGCCTTCCAGGCGCATGTCGGGCTGGGGCTGAAGCCGCACCACCAGGTACAGGTCGCCTCCAACCTGCCCCTTGCCCGCCAACCGGATCTTCTGCCCCTCCCGCACCCCTGGGGGGATTCGCACGGTAAGACGCTCGCGCCCTATGGCGACGGTCTTCTCCCCTCCCCGGTAGGCCTCCTCCAGGCTCAAGGGCAGTTCGGCCTCCAGGCTGGCGCCCCGCCGCGGCACCGCGCCAAACAGGTCTTCCAGGTCCACAAACCCACCCGCCGGTGAGCGCCCGCCCCAGCCAAAAAGCTGTTGAAAGAAATCGGAGAAATCCCCGACGTTGCCCACAAAGCTGCCCTGGCCGGGCGGGGGGCTATACCACTGGCCGCTGCCCACCCGCTCGCCGTAGGTGTCGTAGATCCGGCGCTTCTCGGGGTCGGAGAGGACCGTGTAGGCCTCGTTGATCTCCTTGAAGCGCTCCTCCGCCCCCGGCTCCTTGTTCACGTCGGGGTGGTATTTGCGGGCCAGCCGCTTGAACGCCCGCTTGATCTCCTCTTCGGTAGCGTTCTTCGAAACCCCCAGGATTTTGTAGTAGTCCTTGTAGGCCATAGGGCCTAGCCCTCCGAGACCGGCTTCCCGTCCTCCTCCGGTTTCACCCCGCTACCCACCACCACCCGTGCGGGCCGCACCAGAAGTTCCCCGTAGCGAAACCCCTGCTGGTAGACGTGCATGACCTTGCCCTCTTCGCCTTCCACCGCCCCAATGGCCTCGTGGTAGCGGGGGTCGAACTCGGCCCCTACCCCGGGCACCGCCTCCACCCCCAGGCTCTTGAGGCTGCGGGCAAAGTTATCCAGCACGCTCCGAATACCGGGAATCAGGTCCTCTGGCTTTACGCTAGCGAAACCCAGGGCCCGCTCGAGGTCGTCGAGGGTGCCCAAAAGCGCCCGGATGGCCTCAAACTTGCCGTGGCGCTGGGCCGATTCCAGCTCCTGGGCCATGCGCTTTTTGTAGTTCTCAAACTCGGCGTAAAGGCGCAGGAACTTGTCCTTGGAGGCCTCGAGCTCGGCCTTCAAAAACTCCACCTCCCCTTTCAGGCGGTCGAGCTCGGAAACCTCACCCTGCTCTTCCGGGGTTTCAACCACCTCTTGCTTCTCCATGGACTCACCCCTTGGGCTGGGCGCGAACGCCCAGCCCCCTCGGTTCAGTCGGCCGGCTTGTAGTCGGCGTCGATCACATCGTCGGACCTGGAGCTGCTCGAAGCCCCCACCGTGGCGCCCTGCTCATAGGCCTGCAGCGCAGCCAGAAGCTCCTCTGTGGCCTGGCGCAGCTCGCTGTCGCTGGCGTCCTTTTCCACCAGGCCCTTGGCCCTCGATATGGCGGCCTCGAGCCGGCTTTTGGCCTCAGGGGTGCTCTGCTTCTCGCTCATCACCCGCTCAGCCTGGATACGGGCCGTATCCAGGTTGTTCTTGAGCTCGGCGTGCTCCCTGCGCTTGCGGTCGGCTTCGGCGTTGGCCTCGGCCTCCTTGATCATGCGCTCGATCTCTTGCTCGGAGAGGGTGGTGGTGTTCTGGATGGTGATGGAGGCCTCCCGACCGGTGGACTTCTCCTTGGCGGTCACGTGCAGGATGCCGTTGGCGTCTATGTCAAAGGTCACCTCAATCTGGGGAACGCCTGCCGGCATAGGGGGAATCCCATCCAGGCGGAAACGGCCCAGGCTCTTGTTGTCCGCAGCCATGGGGCGCTCCCCCTGCACCACGTGGATTTCCACCGAGGGCTGGTTGTGCTCGGCGGTGGTGAAGATCTCCGACTTGCGGGTAGGGATGGTGGTGTTGCGCGGAATCAGGACCGTGGCCACACCCCCCTTGGTCTCCACCCCCAGCGACAGGGGGGTCACGTCCAGGAGCACCACGTCCTGCACCTGCCCGGTGAGCACCCCGGCCTGCACCGCCGCCCCCAGGGCCACCACCTCGTCGGGGTTGACGCTGCGGTTGGGCTCCTTGCCCAGAATCTCCCGCACAATCTGCTGCACCGCCGGCACCCGGGTGGCCCCACCCACCAGCAGCACCTCGTCGATCTGGCTGGGGGAGAGGCCCGCGTCCTTCAGGGCCTGCTCCACCGGGGCCCGCATCCGCTTCAGAAGCGGCTGGATGAGCTCCTCGAACTTGGCCCGGGTGAGTTTCTTCTCCAGGTGCAAAGGCGTCTTGGAGACCGGATCGAGGCCGATGAAGGGCAGGCTAATGGTGGTCTCCACCACGTTGGAAAGCTCGATTTTGGCCTTCTCCGCGGCCTCGATCAGTCGCTGCAGGGCCTGACGGTCGGCCCTCAGGTCTACCCCACCCGACTCCTTCTTGAACTCCTCGACGAGCCAGTTGACGATGGCGTGGTCCATGTCCGAGCCGCCCAGGTGGGTGTCCCCCGAGGTGGCCTTGACCTCGAAGACCCCCTCGCCAATCTCGAGCACCGTCACATCGAAGGTGCCACCCCCCAGGTCGAAGACCAGCACCGTCTCGCTGCCCTTCTTGTCCAGCCCATAGGCCAGGGCCGCAGCGGTGGGCTCGTTAATGATGCGCAGGACCTCGAGGCCTGCAATGCGGCCTGCGTTGGCGGTGGCCTCCCGCTGGGCGTTGTTGAAGTAAGCCGGCACGGTGATGACCGCCTTGGTAATCCGCTCCCCCAGCTTCTTGGAGGCGTCTTCCACCAGCTTGCGCAGGATCATGGCGGAGATCTCCTCCGGGGTGTAGAGCTTGCCCTGGATCTCCACCCGCACCCCGCCGTCGGGGCCCTTGACCACCTTGTAGGGCACCCGCTTGGCCTCGCCTTCCACCTCTTCCCAACGGCGGCCAATGAAGCGCTTGATCTCGAAGACCGTCCCCTCGGGGTTCAGCACCGCCTGCCGACGGGCTACCCGACCCACGAGCTGCTCGCCGCCCTTGTAGGCCACCACGCTAGGGGTGGTGCGCTCGCCCTCGGCGTTCTCCAGCACCACCGGGCTGCCCCCCTCCATGATGGCGATCACGCTGTTGGTCGTTCCCAGGTCGATTCCTACGGCCTTTGCCATATCTCCTCCAGATGCCGCACTAAGCACGGCTCATTCGCCTACCAGAATACCTATTGTTAGTCATGTAGTCAATAGAGTTGAGTGAGGTAATGTCAATAAGCCCCCCCGCCCCCCACAGCACTCGGTACTTTTGACTACCTTTGTACCTGGTTTTGGTTGTACCCTAAGGAAACAATGAACCGCCTGCCGTTCAACCTTTGGTTCGTCCTGCTCGCCGCCATCCTAGTGGCCTGGGCCTTCAGCCTAACCTCGCACCAGCAGCCCAGCAACACCGTCGCCTACACCGCCTTCCTGAACGAGGTGGAGCAAGGACGGGTCGCCCGGATCACCGTGGACGGACGGCAGCTCAGCGTGACCCCCAAAGACGGCGGCGACCCCTACATCACCTTTGCCCCCGGGCCCATAGACACCGCCACCATCCGCGAGTGGGGGGAGAAGAAAATCCAGGTAGAAATAGCCCCGCCCCGGCGGGAGAACTCCTTCCTGGGCTTCCTCATTCCCCTGCTCCTAATTGGCCTGCTGGTAGCGCTCTTCTTCTTCTTCTCGCGCAACCGGGGCCCCTCGGGGGATAGCGCCTTCAACTTCACCAAAAGCCGCGCCCGGGTCCTCACCGAGGCCCCCAAGACCAGCTTCAAGGACGTGGCCGGCTGCGAGGAGGCCAAGGAGGAGCTCAAGGAAATCGTGGAGTTCCTCAAAAACCCCTCCCGCTTCCACGAGATGGGGGCCCGCATCCCCAAAGGGGTGCTGCTGGTGGGCCCTCCGGGCTCGGGCAAGACCCACATCGCCCGGGCCGTGGCCGGGGAGGCCAAGGTCCCCTTCATCGCCGCCTCGGGCTCCGACTTCGTCGAGATGTTCGTAGGGGTAGGGGCGGCCCGGGTGCGGGACCTGTTTGAAACCGCCAAGCGCCACGCCCCCTGCATCATCTTCATAGATGAAATCGACGCAGTGGGCCGCCGGCGGGGCGGAGGGGTGGGCGGAGGCAACGACGAGCGGGAGCAGACCCTGAACCAGCTTCTGGTGGAGATGGACGGCTTCGAGAAGGACTCGAGCGTCATCGTAATGGCCGCGACCAACCGCCCCGATGTGCTCGACCCTGCGCTTTTGCGCCCGGGCCGCTTCGACCGCCAGGTGGCCATCGACGCCCCCGATGTGCGGGGACGCGAGCAGATTCTGAGGATTCACGCCAAAGGCAAGCCCCTGGCCGAGGACGTGGACCTGGCCCTCCTGGCCAAACGCACCCCCGGGTTTGTGGGGGCTGACCTGGAAAACCTGCTCAACGAGGCTGCCCTGCTGGCCGCGCGCGAGGGGCGCAAGAAGATCACCATGAAGGACCTCGAGGAGGCCGCCGACCGGGTGGTGATGGGCCCTGCGCGCAAGAGCATGGTGGTGACCCCCAAGGACCGGGAGATCACCGCCTACCACGAGGCCGGCCACGCCCTGGCAGCCCACTTCCTGGAGCACGCCGATAAGGTACACAAGGTGACCATTGTGCCGCGGGGCCGGGCCATGGGCTTTATGATGCCAAGCCGGCAGGATAGCCTGCACTGGAGCAAGAAGCGCCTCACCGACCAGATCGCCGTGGCCCTGGCTGGGCGGGTGGCCGAGGAGCTGGTCTTCGACGACGTGACCACCGGGGCCGAGAACGACTTCCGCCAGGCCACCGACCTGGCCCGGCGCATGATCACCGAGTGGGGCATGCACCCCGATTTCGGCATGGTGGCCTACCAGGTGCGGGAGGACACCTACCTGGGGGGCTACGACGTGCGGCACTACTCCGAGGACACGGCACGCCGGATTGACGAGGCGGTGCAGAAGTTCCTGCAGGAGCAGTACGAGCGGGTCAAAAACCTCCTCTCCGAGAAGCGGGAGCTGCTCGAGCGGGTCACCCGCACCCTGCTGGAGCGCGAGACCCTGAGCGCCGAGGAGTTTGTGGCGGTGGTGGAGGGCAGGCCGCTCGAGCCCCCCCCCGAGGCCGCCAGGGAACGCGAGGAACGGGAGGCGCCCCGGGTGGTACCCAAGGTGAAGCCCCACCTGGGCGGGGCAGGCTAGGCCCTCCTCGGTCGTATAATCCGCCCTGTTATGCGACTGGGCTTCAGTCCCTTCACAGCGGGCCTAGACTACCGCCAAGCCTTCGAGCTGGCCGGGGAGCTGGGCTTATTCCTCGAGATCGCCTACGACCAGCACGAAATAGACCCCCGCCTACCCAGCGCCAACACCCTGGCCGAGATGGGCCGGGCCGCAGGGGTGGGCTTTACCCTGCACCTTCCCTTTGTGGACTGGAACCTGGCCTCGCTGGTGCCCTCCGTGGCCCACCTTTCCTTTGAGCGCACCCAGCGGGCTCTGGAGTTTGGTGCCCAGATTGGGGCCTTCTGCAGCGTGCTGCACACCGGAAGCGTGCCCTTGCGCCACCCCGAGGCCTTAGAGCGGGCCTGGCAGTTCTTGCACGAAGCCCTTGGGCGGCTCGAGCTCTCCATACCGGTAGCCCTGGAAAACCTGGGCCTGGACCCCAGCGACCTGCTGCAAACCCCGGCCGAGCTTTGCGAGCTGCTGCACGCCCACCCCCGCTACGGTTTCTGCCTGGATGTGGGCCACGCCCAGGTGGCGCTCGGCCCCCAGGGGCCCAGGACCTACCACGCCCTGCTGGCAGAACGCCTGCAACACTGGCACCTCCACGACAACCACGGCCACAGCGACGAGCACCTGCCCTGCGGGAGGGGCCAGGTAGACTGGGCCTGGGTGCGCCGGGCTTTGGAAGGCTTTCAGGGAACGGTGGCGCTCGAGGTCACCGGCGGGATAGAGGGCATCCGCCAGAGCGTGGCCCTCCTCAGAGGGGTTTCCTGAAATGAATCCATATCACAATTTCGTGCTACAACCCTAGATTGTTGCAAGCACAGCCAGGGACATTTGCCCTTTTCATAAAACCCTATTATTTGCCCCAGGGGCGCGGCCCTGCAATTTTCTGGTAGGCTTTGGCATGGTGCCCAGGCGTCGCCTGGCCGGGAGGAAGTAAATGCCAATCGAACGCATCGAGGTTTACCTAGACAACGCAAGCGAGCCCGTGCAGGTGCTCAAGGAGCCGCCCTTCAAGCTCACCTACGACACCCGCCAGCTTCCCGACGGAGACCACACACTGCGGGTGGTCACCTTCTACACCAACGGCGCCAAGGAGGTGCGGGAAATCCCCTTCAAGGTGGCCAACACCCCAGGGGTGCTGGTGCAGGGCCTGGAGGAGGGCAAGGAGGTCTCGGGCACCCTGGAGGTAAGCCTGCGGGTGGCCGACCCCGAGGTCAAGCCCACCCGCGAGCGCTTCCCTGGCCTGGGTGCGGCCATCGCCACCGCGGTCATTCTGGGCGGGGTCTGGCTCTTCTTCGCCGCCACCGGGGTGACCAACAAGACCCTGGAGGAGGTGGCCCGGCCCCCCGCAGCCGCCGAGGCCCACGGGGGCGGCCACGGTAGCGAGCACGCCGCCGCTCCGGTGGATGCGGCCCTCAAGGCCAAGGGTGAGCAAGTGTACGGCATGAGCTGTGCTGGATGCCACCAGGCCAACGGCCAGGGGATGCCAGGTGTTTTCCCTGCCCTTGCAGGCAGCAAAAACGTAGCCGACAAGGCCTACACCATCAACATCCTGCTCAAGGGCAAGGGGAACATGCCGGGCTTTGCCCAGCTTTCGGACGAAGAGCTGGCCGCCGTCGCCACCTACATCAAGAACAGTTGGGGCAATAACTTTGGCGGGGTCACCCCAGACGAGATCAAAGCCGCCCGCTAGGGAGGGAGCATGTACCGCAACGACACGGTGGTCCCCTACTTCGCCCTGGTCTTCGCAGTGGCCCTCTTCCTGACCGCCTACTTGAACGACCGCTTCCGGGTGGTCCACGAGGCCGGGGTGGTGCCCCACCTCACGGTGGGCAACATCGGGCTGATGGCCTTTGGCCTGGTGCTCTTCGTGTACGGCTTCATCGGCCTGCTCAGCAACTGGCTCGAGGGCTCCGAGCTGCGGCCCGGCAAGCACAGCCCCGAACCCAGCAGTCTGCCCATGGTGGCGGGGGTGGTGCTCTCCCTTTTGCTGGTCATGCTCTCGGGCTTCTTCGTGCGTGCCCTGATCTTCGCCAACAACCCCGAGACCGGCTACTACAACGCCACCACCCTGCAAGCAGGGGTCTTCGGGGCCATGATGTTCATCCTGGCCATCCTGATAGCTATTTACAAGAAGTACTTCATGGACGAAGAAGTCCTGGCCGAAGACGAAAAGGGCGACTTCCCTTGGTAAAGGAGACCGCACATGGCCGAACACCACGCCGCAACCCATCACGAGGAAGACCCCCAGGCCCATGCCACGAGGCGGGCCGTGCTGCAGGCCGCCATTGGGGTGAGCGCCGGCGCCACCCTGCTCTCTACCCTTTGGGTGGGGGCCGGGCTGGTGCCCCGGGTGGAAAAGGTACCCAGCAGGGAACCGGTGGCCGTGGGGGATGTGCTGGTCCACGCCACCGGCCCCAAGACCAACCAACCCATCACCCTGGACGACCTGCGGGCGGTTCGAAACGAGCGCATCCCCTTCATCATCGCTTTTCCCAAGAGCCCTGAGAACGTGGTCAAGAAGGACCTGGTCACCAACACCATCATGGTGATGCTGGCCGAGGTGGAGCGCATGAGCCCCGAGACCCGCAGGCTGGCCTCGCCCGAGGGGGTGCTGGCCTACTCGGCGGTCTGCAAGCACCTGGGCTGCACTATAAGCCAGTGGCAGAACGACCTCTGGCTCTGCCCCTGCCACGGAGGGCTCTACGACGTGTACGACCAGGCCCGGGTGGTGGGGGGTCCGGTACCCAAGCCGGTGCCCCAGCTCCCCGTCAAGGTAGAGGGCGGCCAGGTGGTGGTGGCGGGCGAGTTCACCGATAGGCCTGGCGCCGATGTGTAGGGAGGAAGTATGTACCAGTGGCTGGACGACCGTTTGGGGATAGGAAAGCTTTACGCCAAGGCTTTCCGCAAGGCCTTCCCGGTACACCACTCGTTCTTTTTGGGCGAGATCACCCTCTTCTCCTTCATCACCCTGGTGCTCACCGGTATTTTCCTGACCCTCAACTACGAGCCCTCCATTCGCCCCGTCTCGGGGCCCCTCTCCAACGGGCAGGAGGTCCCAGCGGCCTACTACTCCGTCCTCTACATCGATTCGCTGCCCTTTGGGGCGGTGATTCGCTCACTGCACCACTGGGCGGCCCACATCATGATTGCCGCAGCCTTCCTGCACATGCTGCGCATCCACCTCACCGGGGCCTACAAGAACCCCCGGGAGCTGAACTGGATCGTGGGGGTCTTCCTGCTGGTGCTGGCCATCGTCACCGCCTTTACCGGCTATGCCCTGCCCTTCGACAACTACGCCCTCACCGCCACCAAGATCGGCTATGAGATTGGGGCCGCAGCCCCCTGGGTGGGCAAGCTCCTGTCGGAAATCCTCTTCGCCGGTGAGCTCTCCCCTACCAACACCCAGACCATACCCCGGCTCTACTCCATCCACGTCCTCTGGCTCCCCCTGACCCTCATCGCGCTCATCGGCCTCCACCTCACCATCATGATCAAACAGAAGCACACCCAGCCCCGCTACGCGGAGAAGGTGGCCCCGGGCAAGATCGTGGGGGTGCCGCTTTTCCCGCAGCAGATGGCCATGATGGGCGTGCTGTTCCTCATCTATCTGGGGGCCACCACCTTCATCGCTGGGGCCTTCCTGGCCCACCCGGTCCAGGCCTTCGGCCCCCCCACCGCCAACACCCCGCCGGTCAAGCCCGACTGGTACTTCCTCTGGATCTACGGGATTCTCCAGATTATTCCGGCAAGCTGGCGCTTTGAGTTCCTGGGGGCCACCTTCGGCCCACAGTTCTGGGGCGGCATCCTGGTGCCCACCCTGATTATCCTGGGGGCCCTGGCCATCCCCTTCCTGGACTACTCCAAGGAGAAGCAGCGCTACCTCGAGCTCCCCAGCCGCCACCCCTTCCGCACCAGCTTCGTCATTGGGATGCTGATGTTCTACCTGATGAGCACCCTGGCCGGTTACAAGGTAGACCTCAAGCTCTCCAACGAGGTCCTTTGGGTGCTGGTGCTGGTGGTGCCGGTTGTGACCGGCATCGTGAGCTACGTGCTCATCAAGGCCATCTACAGCAGGGACTGGAATCGAGAGGCGCGCGTTGAGCTGGGCCGCAAGGGCTCGGCCGCCGACGACTAGGTCCCTCCGCCCGAAGACCCCCTCGAGCCGGGGGGTCTTTTTCGTTATCCTGGGGGCATGCCCCCCTTCATTCTGTTGCTGACCCCCAAGCCCCCCCCGGGCCCCTTTCAGCCCTGGGGCCAGGGCTGGGGGATCTACCCCAACCTCGAGATTCCCCCCGAAAACCCATACCCCGCGGAGGCGCGGTTCGTTGAGCTGCTAGGGGCCTACTCTAAGGAGCTAGCCTGCGGGGCTCTGGGAGGGGTGGACCTGGGGGAGGCCCTGCATCTGTGGGCTTTTGACCGGGGGGAGCTCATTTTTTACTACGACTCCAACCCCATGTACCTGAACTGCCCGGTCTGCTCCTACAATGAGGAGGGGCGGGGGGTCGAAATGAGGGGGGTAGAGGCGCTGGCGGGGCTTTTCGGGGCGACCCCCTCCCGCGCCCTCCGGACCTGGCTCCTGCGGCGAAAGGGGCTGGGATTCAGCCAGGAAGCCGAGCGGCTCCGGCAGGTGCTGGCCCTTCTGGGCTACCCTCCCCCGCCAATTGTGCCTGGATTTCCAGCTTCTTAAGGGCTTTTCAGGTAGGCTGTAAAGCCCCCACAGGGGGTCCCAGCCCGAAAGGAGGTGAGCGCCCAGCGGAGACCGCCTTGTATACAAGGCATCTCGGCTTTTAGGCAATTCGACGAACTCCCACCTTGCGGTATGCCACCGCGGGGTGGAGCGACTAAGTCGGCAGGGTGATGCCCGAGCATCCAGAACAATTCTCGGGAGAAAGGTCAAGCAAAGTGTAAGAGGTTTGTTCGTATGAAAACCCTGGTTATAGGCGCCGGCATCGCCGGTCTGGCGGCGGCGCGCGAGCTGCAGCAAGCCGGCCACACGGTCACTGTGCTCGAAGCCCAACACCGCGTCGGAGGACGCATCCACACCGACCGCAGCTTTGCCTCCGTGCCCATTGAGCTAGGGGCCGAATTCATCCACAGCAGCCAGGTTCCCACCTTTGCCCTGGCCCAAAAGCTGGGGCTGCGCACGGTCTACTACAACCAGCAAAACGACACCCTGGTGCGCTTGCCCGATGGCCAGCTACGCACCATCGCCGAGGTGGGCGAGCTCCAGCAAGGCTACAACAACATCCGCCTGCACAACTGGCCGGAGGCCAGAGACGACGAGTCGCTGGCCGAGTACATAGCGCGCCACCGGCTGCAGATGCCCTTCAAGCTGCAGGAGTACATCTCTGATTTCGACGACCCCAGGTACCTGAGCGCCAAGGCCGCTTTGGCGTACCTGTTTGACAGGTCGGCCGAGGAAGGCGACTACCGCATCCTCGACGGCTACGATTGACTAGCGATAAAACTGGCAACCGGGCTTGACATAAGGCTCGGGGCAGCAGTGGAGCGGCTCGAGTGGGGCCCCTGGGGGGTCCGGGCCTTCACCGCCGCAGGGGTCTACCGGGCCGACCAGGCCGTGGTGGCCCTGCCCCTGGGGGTGCTCAAGGCCGGGGGGGTATGCTTTGTACCCGAGCTTCCTGCGGCCAAGCAAGCGGCCTTGGAGCAGCTCGGCCTGACCGACGCGGTCAAGCTCTTCTTCCACTTTCCTGAGCCGGTCCTTCCGCCGGGGGTCGTGGAACTATATCTGCCGGGAGCCAACCCCGAAGAGTGGTGGAGCTCCGGCCGGGACGGCCCGGCCGAGGTCCTGACCGCGCTGGCCACGGGGGAAAAGGCCCGCCAGCTCCTGGCCCTGCCCGAGGAGAAAGCCCTGGGTAGCGCGCTGGAGAGCCTGCGGCAGGCCCTGGGCCGCCCCGGGCTGACCCCGAGCCGGGCCCGGCTCGTCCACTGGCGGAATGAGCCCTACATCCTGGGGGCCTACAGCCTGGCCCGGGTAGGGGCAGCCGAGGCACGCCAGGTGCTGGCCCAGCCGGTGGGCGACCGGCTCTTCTTCGCCGGGGAGCACACTGCGCCCAACGCCTGGGCTGCTACCGTGCACGGGGCCTACGCCAGCGGACTGAGAGCAGCGCGGGAGGTTCTGCAGAAAAGGCCTCTCTTCCCGCTGCCTTTGGGCCGGCCCCCCTCCCGGCAGGCTCGAGCCCAGCTCAAAGGAGGTCCGTCCACAACCCATACACCAGCAGACCCGCCACCTCCCCAAGCTCCACCAGCATCCCGTATACGTCGCCCGTAAGCCCGCCCCCAAGCCGCGCCGCGGCCCAGCGGGCCAGCAGCAGCACCGCCAGCACCACCCCGAGGGCCACCCAGGGGAAGGCCAGTATAGCTGGGAGGGCCAGCAAAAAGGCCGGGAGCACCCGCCCCTCCCGGCTTCTGGCCCCCAGGCCCTCAGGCTTGGCGGCCGGAAAGAGGTTCATGGGCAAAAGCAGGGCAAAGCGCACAATAGCTGGCAGGCACAAAAGAAGCCACGGCGTGGCATACGCCGCCAGCAGCTGCCACTTGAGCAGGAGCACCGCGAAGCCCACCCCAAAAGCAAAGCTGCCCAGGTGCACATCGGCCAGCACCCGCAGCCGCTCGGCCGGCGGCTTGGGGGCTAAAAGAGCGTCCGCTGCATCTAGAAGCCCATCCAGGTGGAGCATACCGGTAAAGGCCAGCCAGGCTGCCAGCAGCAGCGCCCCCTGCAGACCTGCGGGCAGGGCGGCGGTGAGCCAGGCTAGAAGGGCCAGCCCGGCCCCAATCAAGTAGCCCGCCGCTGGATAGAAGGCCGAGGCCGCCCGCATCTCCTCCGGGCGCACCGGCCCCAAAGGCGGGGTGGGAAAGGTGGTGAGGAAGCCCACCGCCAGCCAGAAAGACCGCACAACCCCACCTCAGCCGGTGCGCAGAAGGGCACCAAAACGCGCCTCGAACTCGGCCCGGCTCCTTATGGGCGTGCCCGCCTGCCGGAGCCGGATGGCCTCGGTCTGCACCGCCTTGGGGTAAGGGCAGTGGCGGCAGCCCGAACCGCAGCAGTAGCCGCGCTTGAGGTGGTAGCTTTCGGTGAAGACCCAAAGCCCTCCCTCGAGGTAGTAGTCCTCGCCCTCGCGCAACACCCCTCACCCCTCCCGTCCTGAAACCCCCGCCTCGGCGAAGGTGGCCATGCCGGCCATGACCTGGGCCGCAGCCCGCAGAATGGGGAAGCTGAGCACCGCCCCGGTCCCCTCGCCCAGGCGCATATCGAGCTCGAGGATGGGCCTCAAGCCCAGGGCCTCGAGCTGCCGCGCATGCCCCGGCTCCACCGAGCGGTGGCCGGCGAAAAGGTAGCCCTGCACCCCGGGCTCCATCCGGCAGGCCACCAATGCCCCCGCCGTTACCGGAAATCCGTCGGTCACCAAAGGCACCCCGGCCTCGGCCCCGGCCAGAAACACCCCGGCGACAGCGGCTATCTCCAGCCCCCCCAGCTCGGCCAGGAGGGCCAGGGGCTCAGCCCTTTGCAGATCGCCCAGCCGGGCCTGGGCCCGGGCCAGGGCAGTCCGGACAGCCTCGAGCTTTCGCGCATACCCCGCCTCGTCCACCCCCGTACCGCGTCCGGTCACCGCCTCCGCCGGCAGGCCCAGCAGGGCTGCGGTAAGGGCCGAGGCCGCCGTGGTGTTGCCTATGCCCATATCTCCCGCCGCAAGCAGCGTGGCCCCGGCCTGAAGGGCCATCCGGGCCGCTTCCCGACCCGCCTCCAGCGCGGCCTGGGCCTCGGTGCGGGTCATGGCTGGCTCCCGAACGATGTTGCCGCTTCCAGGGCGCACCCTGCGCCGGAGCACCCCCGGGGCCTCCACCTCCTCCGCCACCCCCACGTCCAGCACCAGGACCTCAGCGCCGCAGGCCCGGGCCATCTGGTTGATGGCAGCCCCCCCACGGGCGAAGTTCTGCACCATCTGGGCGGTCACCCGCGCGGGGTAGGCCGAGACCCCCTCGGCTGCCACCCCGTGGTCCGCCACGCACACCACCACCGCCCCCGGCCCCAGGCTGGGCTTCAGGGTCTGCTGGATGGCCGCAAGCCGTACGCCCAGCGTTTCCAGAAAGCCCAGCGACCCCTGGGGTTTGGTGAGCTGGTCGTGGTGGGCCTGGGCCCTTTTGATCCATTCCTGCGAGACCGCTCTTATTCCCATCCGCACCTCACTTGAGCTGCAAGGGCAGGCCCGCCACCAGCAAATAGACCTGCTGGGCTGCCCGGGCCACCTGCCGGTTGGCCGCGCCCAGCACGTCGCGGTAGCGGCGGGCCAGAGGATTCTCGGGCACAATGCCCATCCCCACCTCGTTGGTGACCACCACGAGGGTCTTGCCGCTCTCGCGCCAGGCCGCCAGCAGGGCCTCTACCTGGGGCTCCACCGCTTCTTCGCGGTGCATCAGGTTGGAAACCCACAGCGTCAGGCAGTCCAGCACCACCACCCCGAAGCGGGCCCGGCGCAGGGCCTCGGGTACCCAAAGGGGCACCTCGAGGGTCTCCCAGGCCCCGGGGCGCGCCCGGCGGTGCTGCTCGATGCGGGCCCTCATCTCCTCGTCCAGGGGCTCGGCGGTGGCCAGAAAGCTCACCTCCTCCCCTCCAAGCCGCTGGGCCAGCTCCTGGGCGAACTGGCTCTTGCCCGCCCGGACCCCCCCTGTCACCAGCACCAGCACCTAGCCCCCCTCCCGCACAAACAGAAGCCGCCGCTGCTGCCAGTCCACCCCTACCACTGCACAGGGGGGCAAGAAGGTGTCCCGGCCCAGCGCCCTGAGCACCAGCCGCAACACCCCCCCGTGGGTGAAGACCAGGTAGCGCCCCACCCCCAAGCCCTCCAGCACTCCAAACACCCGGCGGCGGAAAGCCTCCACCGACTCCCCCCCGGGGGCCTGGAAGCCCTCGAAGGCCAGCAGGGCCTGCCGGTGCACCTCGGGCAGCGCAGCCCAGGGAAGGCCATCCAACTCCCCAAAGTCGATTTCCCGCAAGGCCTCGAGCTGGAGCTCTGGCTCTGCATAGGCCAGGCGCGCGGTCTCCACCGCCCGCCTCAGGTCCGAGGCCAGCACCCCTTCGAAGCGCTCCCGCCGCAGCCAGTCCCCAAGCCGCCGGGCCTGGTCCTCGCCCTTTGGGGAAAGCGGCACATCGCTCCAGCCCGTAAGCCGCCCCTCCGCGTTCCAGAGGGTCTCCCCGTGTCGCACCAGCCAGACCTCGCCCACCCTACCTCCCCAGAAGCACCACCGGGCGGCCCTCCAGGCTGCACACCCGCACCTGGGGCCCGTAGGCTCTTTGCAGAAGCTCCTGGGTCAGCACCTCCTCTGGTCGGCCCCAGGCCCAAAGCCGCCCTGCCTGCAAAAAGGCCACCCGGTCGGCCCAGCAGGCCAGGTTGGGGTCGTGCAGCACCGTGAGTATACCCATCCCCTGCTGTTTGAGGCCTGCGAGGAGCTCGAGAAACTCGGCCTGGTGGTGCAGGTCGAGGTGGTTGGTAGGCTCGTCCAGAAGCAGGAAACTGGGCCGGGCCGCCAGCGCCCGGGCCAGGAGCACCCGCTGCCGTTCCCCGCCCGAGAGCGTGGGCAGCCAGCGGTGGCGGAAGGCTTCCACCCCGGTCGCCCGCATGGCCCAGGCCACCGCCTCGGCATCGGCGGGCCCGGGCCGCCCCAGAAGCCCCAGGTGCGGGGTGCGGCCCAGGTAAACCACCTCCTCTACCGTAAGGTCCTCGGGGTACAGGCCCATCTGGGCCAGGAAGGCAATCCGCTGGCCCCTTTCCCAGCTACTGTAGGCCTCGAGCCTCCTCCCCTCGAGCCAGACCTCCCCCACCTGCGGCTGCAGCAAACCCGCCATCAAGCGCAGCAGGGTGCTCTTCCCCGCCCCGTTGGGACCAAGCAGCGCCAGCCACTCTCCCCTGCGCAGCGCAAGGGACACGCTCTCCACCACTGCCTTGCCCCGGTAGGCAAAGCCCACCTGCCTGGCCTCGAGCCCTCCCACTGCTATAATCCTTACGCCCAAAACCTCAGCCCGCAAGCCCTAGAAGGAGGGCCAGGCCGGGGCGGGCTCGAGGCCCAAACCTTGCAGGTAGTCGCGCAGCTCGATGTAGTGGGCCTCACCTACCGGCCTATGCCCGTGGGCCAGAATACTCTCATTGCGCCGAGCTACCAGACCGCCCAGCTTTCCGCCGGCAGTGTAATCGGCATAAAGGCGCTGGGACAGGCTTTCGTTTCGACCCAAAGCACTGTCCAACCCTGCCGCCACACTCAGCGCTTCGCGCAGGCCCGAGGCCCTGTTGTAGCGCTCGGCCCAGACTGCAAAGTCGCTGTATGCTTCCGTAAAGGTCTTGGGGTCGTAAACCAGCAGACCTACACCCTCGAAGAAATCGGCTTCCACAGCCAGCTCAATGACCCGGTAAAGCCTGGCCAGGGCATCGTCGTACCGCCCCCGCGCCGCCCGCCGCTCGGCGTTGGCCAGCAGGTCAGCTAGCAGGGCACGGGTAGGCTTCCCCTCCTTGTCCAAAATCTGGCGCAGGTGGGACATAGCCTCCTGCAGCCCCTGCAGCACCCGCACCTTGGCCCCGTGGCCCCAGGCCTCGGCGATGCTCAGGGCGGGCTCGAGGTGCACCTTCAGCTTCTGCCAGGCTTCCTTGTGCCGGAACAAATCCCAGGCCTGCATGGCCTCAGCAATGCCCTTGAGGTGGGTGTAAAAGCGCTCCTCAGAAGGGGTAAGGGGCCGGGTCAGCAGCTCGCTCAGGAAGTCCTGCGCGGCGCGGTAGTCGCAGCCGTTCCAGGCCCGTCGGAAGCCCTCCCACTCGCGCAGGCCGTAGCGGTAGGTGGGGTCCTCCAGCACCCTAAGCCGCTCGGAGCCGCTCTTCACCCGGCCCTGGGCATCGCGCTGAGCGCCGCCCACATAGCTAAAGGTGACGCCCTTTCCGCTCAGGGCCAGCGTGAGGCCCGCCACCATGGTCTTGGTGCCCCCGGTAATGTCGGCCACCACCACCTGGGCCTCCCACTCCAGGGCTTTTTGCAGGGCCTCGAGGCCCTTGCGGTAGGCTTCGTTCAGGTCTTCGTGGTCGCCAATGAGCAGGGTATGGTGACTGAACTGCCCGCCGTACTGCCGAAGCAAATCACCTGCCACCGGGTAGCTCGACTGGCTCGCCACAAAAATCACGCCCCTAAGGGGCGCGTGTTCAGCCAGGGCAAACTCTAGCGGCTCGATGGTCTGGCCCACGGTCAGGATGAGCACTTTGTGGGTCTGGGTTTCCATGCCAAAGGTATATCAAAAAACCTGCCCCAACAGTCAAAAAAAACAACCCCAACCTCCGCTTGGGCAACAGACGTTCAATCGCCTCTACCACCCTGCTCCTTTGTCTGTCCGGCCAGCCCATGGCCACACTGGACTTTTGCCTTGCTCACATGCCCAGCTTGGCAGGCCAGGTGCCACAAGCTCCTCCCTTACCGCATGGGGCGGTTTTGGTAAGGGTCATCCACATCGCAAGTTTTGCTCTCAGCAGGCTGTATGGCTCACCTTCCCCTACAGCGTGAAGGAAGGGTTTGCTGCAATCCCCTTGCGGGGCTATTTGTTTGCAACACTATTGTGAGCGGCGAACAGTACAAGACGTACAACAAGTTGCAATCCCCTTGCGGGGCTATTTGTTTGCAACTAAACACGGGGCAGTTTCTCATTGTCCAGACCATCTGGTTGCAATCCCCTTGCGGGGCTATTTGTTTGCAACTTGGGCTACGCTGATAACGGGCATTCTGGGAACCTACATAGGTTGCAATCCCCTTGCGGGGCTATTTGTTTGCAACTGGAGTACACGGTGAGCAAGCTGGACCGGGCCATGCGGGTTGCAATCCCCTTGCGGGGCTATTTGTTTGCAACAGCATACCCCGTTAAATGCCGTTCTGTACAGCACCCCCAGAGGGGGGTTTTATGAGAGCTGCTGGTTATCCACAGGCAACCTGTGGATAACTCCAAAAAAAGCGCGGTTTTTTACGATGGATGCTTACAAAGTCGCGCTTTTAGATTTTTCGCATTCGCATGTTGCGATAAGAATCGAAGAAACCTGTTTTCAAGGAACCTGCCGGATAACCCCGGCGACTACAGCATAGCACTTTGCGCAAAACATAATGGTTCACTCTAAAAAAGCGCTTCCATGGCCTTTGGAACGGTATCTTCGGGGCATTTTTCAGAAGAGCGTGTGCCTTCGCGATCGTATTTTTAGCTCGTAAAAGCAGAGTAACGCCGGGTGTAACGCGGGCTTCAGAGAATCAGGTAGTCGGGGTTCTCGGACAGGCGGGCCGTGCCCAGCACCTCCACCGTACCCCCAACGGGGTATATCCGGACGCTGTCCTGGGTGAGGTCCACCTTCTTACGCAAAAGCCTTTTCAGCTCGGCAAGCTGGGCGGGGCTCAGCCAACACTCGAACACCGAGAGCTGCACCCGCTCGCCAAAGCTCTTGAGGGTGTTGGCCACCTTTACCCGGCGGCCATCGTCGGGGATGTCGTAGGCAATGGTGTATAGGCGTTCGGCGGGCATCTTACCTCCATAGGTAAAAGGGCGTATAGAGCTCGCGGCCCAGCAGAGCGGCCTTGAGGCGGGCGGCCTGGGTTTCCAGAAGGGTCTGGTAGGTTTGGCGGAAGCCCTTGGGGTGCTGGGCCTCCTGGGCAAAGCGGGCCTCCAACAGGCGCAGGAGGGTTTTGCGGCCGGCGTCGTTTAGGTACACCCCACCACCCCGGGCCTCGCTGTGTCTCTCGGGGCTGAGTTCGGCCCGCAAAAAAGCCCCCAGCACCACGGCGTCTACCACCGGAACCCGAAACTCCTCCATCAGGTCGAAGGCCAAAGCTGGGTTACGCCTTCCTTCGGCATGCAGCAGGCCCAGCTCGGGGTGCAGCCCGGCCAGGTGCAAAGCCAGCAGGGTACGGCCCAGGAGCACCATGTAGCCATACGAGAGGGCCGCGTTTACCGCATCGGTGGGGGGACGGCGGTTGCGTCCGGTAAAGCCGTAGGGCGAGAGCACCGCCTGCAGACCGGCAAAGTAGGCCCTGGCAGCGTTGCCCTCCACGCCCCGCAGGGCCTCCAGGTGGGGCACCTGGGGCAGGGCTTCGAGTGCGGCCTGAAGCTCCCGAACCAACGGCTCAACGGACGCCTGACGGGCCAGGCGCTCGAGCACCACCAGGCCGGAGCGCAGCTTGCCCTGCACAAAGCCCTGGGCAAAGGGTAAGGGGCTCTGCTGGGCCGCCAGTTGGGCCCGCAGCACCTCGGGGGCCAGGGCCTGGGGCGCGGTGGCCTGGCCGTAGAGCTGGCCCTCCAGGGTGGCGTAGAGCACCGGCACCCCCTGGCGCAGCAGAAAACCCAGGGCCGGGGTGGTGAGGCGCACGTTGCCCCAGACCACCACCCCCCGCACCTTGCGGGCCGGGAGCTGGGCCAGGGTTTGTTCGTCCAACTCCACCAGCAGCCGGCCCTGGCGCAGGCGAAGGGTGGCGGACTGCTCGGTGAGGTGGAGGGTCAAGGTGCGTCCCGCTGCAAAACCTAAACTTCTATGGGTTCCACCGCCGGAAAGACCCTGGCCTCCTCGCGCGTTTTTTGGTAAAGCTTGCGCCCAAGCTGCTGGAGCTTTTCTAGGTCGCCTTTCTTGCTCACCTCCAAACCGTGAATCAAAAGGCTCTTGTTGCGGCTTTGCAGCATGCCCTGGTAGCCGCGCAGGTCGGCTTCGGAGAACTGCTCTAGCGCCGGGTCGCTCAGGTAGCGCAATAAGGCAATACCCTCCAAAAGCCCCAGCTTTTGCACCGGTCGAATCTTCTCTAGGGGCAGCCCCAGCCAGCTTGCTAAGGAGTGCCGAAGATGCTCTTGCTCCTCGGGGCTCAGGTTGGGGTCGTCGTCGCTGCGGCCCCGCACGGCCAGGCGGTGTTGCAGGATGAGCTCGAGGGCCCGATAAAAGTACAAAGCCGCTATAACCGGCTGGCGCTCCTTGCGCTCCTCGCCCAGTTGAAGCAGGGTGGCCACCAGCCAGAGGGCTCCTTTGGAATCGGCCAAACTTTGCGATTTGAGCAGATGGACGATGGCCTCGAGGCCCTCCTTTTGCTCCTTCAGGCGCTGGGCGTGGCGGGCCAGCGGGTGGGCGCGGTAGGCGTCCTGGCCCAAAAAGCCGAAAAGGCGGGCGGCGTTGCCCTGGGCTCCCTCAAAGTCCAGCGCATACCAGCGCTGGTACATCTCGCACAAGGCCGCATACACCTCAAAGCTGCCCTGGCCGGTTTTTCGTCTGAGCGCGTTGAACTTATCGGCAGCCTTACCGAACTCTCGAGCCCTATAAAGCTCCTGGGCCAGGTGCTCGTCGAGGTCGCCCAGCACCTCGTGGGGGTTGGGCAGCAGGATGAGCTTCTCGGTGCCGGCCACCGGCTTGCGCAAGATGGGGTCAAAGGCGTCGTTGTCCACGTAGGCCACCCGCAGGCTGGGGTATACCCGTTGCAGAAAGTAGCCCGCCGCGGCCATCCCCGCGCTCATGGCCTTGGTGCCGCTGGTGAGGTCGAGGGCAATCTTTTTGCCGGGGTGCTTGCGCACCTGCTCGCCCACCGCCTGGTACAGCCGGGTTACGTCGCTTTTGTCAATCTCGATGGGGTAGACCTCCTGGCCCAGGTCGCGCTGAAACTGCGCCAGATAGCGCTTGCTCTCCGGCGTGTGCAGCACGTACACCTCGGAAGCCCCCAGCCCCAAAGCCGCCAGGGTGGTGGCCTCAGGGCTGGTGCCCAGGGTGTGGATGGAGACCTCGAAGGTCTCCCGCAAGGGGTAGACCTGGGGCTCCTGTCGCCATAGCTCGAGCAAAAGAGGCCAGACGGTTTGGTTGTACAGCTCCTGGGCCTTGGTGCCCTCAAGCTCCTGGGCCTTTAGGTTCTGCCAGGCTTGCTGAATCTTCTGCTTCAGGTCTTGCATCGGCAGCTTCCTCCTTGCGCATAGGATCAAACCCCCGCACCCGCCCAAACCCCAGGCTGGTTTTGGCCCCTACCCCGGCAAAAAAAGCAAACCGGCCTAAGGCCTGCATCCACTGTGCCTCGGTAGCAGTGGCGGCGGGCAGGTGGTAGACCACGCGCCCCACAAAGCCCACCCCGCGCTCGTCGGCATTGGGCCGGATGGCCTGGGTCTGGCCCTGGAAGCGGGCAATAGTCATACGCTCCCAGCTCTCGGCAAGCTCCTCCGGCACCTTTACCGGGGCAAAGGCGTTCCAGCGCTGGGTGAGCGACTCAAAGACCAAACGGGGCTCGGGCAGGGGGTAGCTGTTCCCTTTGCGGCGGAAGAAGGTGGGGCTGGCAAACTGCAGGCCCAGGCTGGGGGCCGCCTGGCCCTGGAAGAGCCTTGGGTAGCTGCTCACCCCGGCCCAGGGGTGCTCCTCCTGCAGCACGGCCTTCACCAAAAAGGGTGCTTTGAGCCGCACCTGCTGGCCCAACAGCCCAAACAGGTGGGGCGAGAGCCGGGCGTAAAGGTCTTCCTGGAGCAGGCCAACCCGCACCCACCAGACTCCCTCCCGGCCCCCCAGGCCTAGGCTGAAGGGGTTGGGCTGGGCGTTGTGCAGCTCGGGGTCTATCTGCTTCAAGAGGCCATAGACCAGCCCCCGCCAGCCGTCGGGGTCGGGGCGGGCGGGGCCTTCGAGGGTGAGGACGATGGCGGCCAGAATCATGTTGGGTCGGTCCGAGCGAAATTCTCGCCCACATAGGCCAGGGGCAGAGCGCTTACCCTAGCCACCGCGTAGCTCAGGCAGTCGCCAAAGTTGAGGGCGGCTGGGTAGCGGCCCTTGCCGCAGGGGCGGAAAGCCGAGAGAGTTTCGTATATGTGGCTTGCCTCGAAGAGAACCACCCGGGCCTCGAGGCGCAGCAGAAGTTCGTTGAGCAGGCACGGGCTATCAGGCTTTAACCGGCTCACCACCATACCCACCTCAACCAGCGCGGGGGCCCCCACCAAGTGCACCTCGGCCCCAAGAAGGCGCTCAAGCGTTTCTTGGTGCCCCGGCTCGGTAAAGACAAGACCGAGCTATCCAGTACCATCAGCAACCCTCTGGATTAAAGCCCAGTACTGCTTCTTGCTCAGGCTCAGTGAGCGCTTTACCTGGGCTTTCGGGCGACAGTTTGGGCCAGACTTCGCGCTCCAGAAACTCCAACACACTCTTCTTGCGGGGGCGCTGCGAATGTAAAAGGCCATGTATTCAGTATGGCTTGAAAAAAGCAGGGTTTCAGCAAGGCTCGAGCCTGGCAATGGCCCAGCCCAGCGGGAAGCCGTCTTTGGGTTTGGAGTGGCCAGCGGTTTTACGGGTTCTGGGTTCCTGACCCTCCTCACCCTCGAGCAGCAACGCCAGCCGGATGGACATCCGGCCCGAACCAAAGCCAATACGTAGGGGAAAGGCCTGGGGGTCGGCCTGAAGGCGTTGCTCGAGTTCCTTGTAGGTTTGCAAAGCGGCACTTAAGCCATGTTCTTTTGCAAATTCCTCCTCCCGGGCCGCCACCTCCTGGTAGTACTCCCGGCAAGCATCCGCCAGGTCTTGGGCCAAGATAGGGTGCGAAACGGTGTCTTTGTGGTTTTGCCTGGCAAGTCCCGTGTGAAAACGGAGCACGGCCTGAAGCCGGGTTTTGCTGCGGAAGGTTTCGGCTAGCAGTACCGTGCCGTCCATGGTTCCTTTTGGGTGAAAAACCCCTATCCGGTTCAGGAGCAGGTGTTCGCTGGGCTCGGTGTCCCCCACCCGCACCTGGCGAAAAGGGTCGCGGTGCAGGTTGAAACCCCGCTCGCTGGTGTAGTCCAACACCAGCGCTTCGAAACCCTGGGCTGTGTTGGGGTTGATTTTTTCTGGGGTTTTGATAAGCGGCCATTCGTCTTTAGGTGCCTTCTGGCCCCAGCGCCACCCCCCCTTGTGCTCGATATCCTGTCCCCGCTTCAGGATCCGCCTGAACATCCACGCAGTACGCAAAGCGCCCTTAATGGACGAGCCCGGCAGGTAAGCCCCCAACGGACTTCTAGGCAGGGGACGAAACTCCAGCCCTGCAGCATCGGTAGCGCTATTAACCGTTTGGATAAAGGCCCCGCTCACTGGTACGCGACGTAGCAGGGCCGGGGTAGGGTCTACCAGACCATTCCGCCAAAGGGATTGCAGGCTTTCCTGGGCCCGCTTGGGGCCCTGGGCCACGGCTTGCAGGTAGTTCCGCTGCTGCTCTGGAGAAAGTAGCTCCAGAAGCCGCCCAGCATCCAGAATCAGAGCCTCTTTGTTTTTTTCGTCCAGCAGGTAGCTGTAGGCCGGGAAAGCCTCACCGGTGCCCACGTGGATGGGCCCCAGGGTCTCGATGACCAGCCGATAACTTTCCAAAAAGCTCATGCCCCCACTCCCCAATTGCCCTCAGAATGGGGCGTCACCCGTACACCAAGGGGGAAAGCCCACAAGTACTCCCACACCTGCACCCCGGCTTCCGGGGCCGGCTCGGGGGTCACATCCAGAAGCCCACCAGCAGGCTTTTCCTTGAACACACTGCCCTCCTTGGCCCTTAGGTAGGGGCGCTTGAAGGGGGTCTCGGCCAGGGCATAGTGCCCCCCCAGGCGGCCCCAGTAGGTTTCCAGGGCCCAGTAGCCCTCGCCCTGGGGCAGGGTGGGGGAAAGGGTGACGTAGTGGGTGGGTTTTGGAGCCTCGGGTAAGTCCATCTCCTGGGTACCCACCACCTCAAAGCGCCCCAGGCCCACGCTGGCCTTGCCCCCATAGCCAAAGGTGCCGATGTCCCGCAGAGCCTCTTCCAGATACGCCGCCTCCTGGCGAAGATGGACATACACCGTCCAGGTCTGCTCACCTTTTCGGTTGTTCAACCAGTAAACCCTGTCGGTGAAGAGGATGCCTTCCTGCGCGGTGCCGGTTGAGCGGGCGATGCCTACGCGGGTCTGGGTGGCCAGGCTAATGCTAGGGGCTTTGTCCTGGGTTAGCTCAGGCGACTCACGCAAGGCCGTTTCCCCTTCCTGAACTACCCTCTTGAAGGTTTCCAGGCTTAAGTAGCGCAACCCCTTGAGCTTTTTGCGCTCTACAGTGTCCTGCACCTGCACGGGCGGCAACAGGGGGCGGGGCAGGTAGCCCGTTGGAAAAGCCGAGGAGATGAGGAAAGGCGGGTCTTGCCGGAAGGCCAGGAGCCACTCCTTCAAGGCTGCTTCCCCCTGGGTGTACCGCACCCACCAGGCCAGGTGGCCCCAAAGGGTGGGGGCGCTCGGCGGAGCGCTGATGCTCCCCAACGCCAGGTGAAAGGCCCTGACTTTCATCTGTCCTCGACCTGATATTCGAGTTCTACCTGCCCGTAGCCCCGGCTGATGTAGCCCCCCAGCCCATCCAGTTGCAAGAGCTCCAGGGCCTTTTGTACGTGCTTGAAGTTTTCCTGGTCAGTTTTCCCATCGTCGCCGGTGTCCATCACCCGGTAGACCATCTCGAAGGCGAACTTGGCCCCGGCGGGCACACGCTCGGCGGTGCGGGGGTTGGCATCCCCGCCAATGCGGGGGATGAAGACCTCCTGCTTGACCTCGGTCAGGTAGCCGCCGCGGGCGATCATGGCCTCGAGGGCCCGCTTGGACTCGGGCGTAAGGTAGGCGTCGCGTACCAGGAGGCGGGTGGGGCCGCGCTGCTGAGCAATCCGGCGCTGGGCCTTGGTGCTGGGAGCGCTC
This sequence comes from Meiothermus sp. QL-1, assembly GCF_003351145.1. Lineage (NCBI taxonomy): Bacteria > Thermotogati > Deinococcota > Deinococci > Thermales > Thermaceae > Meiothermus > Meiothermus sp. QL-1. Next base: position 60,864 of record NZ_QQSV01000011.1, read on the forward strand.
CCAAAGATGCGGCCCACCGGGTCGTTAGGGTCGTCAGGCACGTAGACGTGTTCCTCAGTAGAACGAGCGATGTAATCGCCACCGAGGTACCACTCGAGCAAATACCGCATCTTGCCCTTGAGAGAGGAGCCAGGAATGTAAGGCTCTTCGGTAAGGGGGTTGCGAATGACCGGGTTGTCTACATCCCCAATGGTCATCTGGTCCTTGCTCATGCCAATCCGCAGCCCGCTTTTGAGCCGGATGATGCCGTGAATGCGTTTGTAGCCAAGAAGTTTCATTCAGTACCTCCTCCCCTGAGGCTCTGGGCTGCGGGGAGCCTCGCCCCCACGCTTCCCTTCTAGGCCATAGAAGTAGGCCAACACCGCCTCCAAAAACAACATGACTGCGGCGAAGTGCTTGGGGCTTTTCTTGGCATCCGACAAGAGTTCGTCCATCTTCTCCCGAAACTTATGCAACTTTTTCAGAGGACCACCGTTCGAGCGCCCCCCATAAGCCAGCTTTGCCCTCAGCAACTCGATTTGGGAGGTGAGCCGGCTCCAGGCCAGCGCCTCATCGCCCCCAGCCTCGCGCTTGTAGCGGTCGAAGGTGTCCTCGAGCCTGCGGAACTCGTGAAAGTAGTTGCGGAACTGGCTCGACTTGAGCTTGTCCTGGCCCTGGCCCTCGTTCCTCAGCTCCTGCGCCCAACGCTCGGCCTCCTCGTCAAAAAGGCCCTTTCTATAAACGCCTCGCTCCAAGTTTTCAAAGAACTCCATGCCTCCTCCTTATCGCTCCAGGTACAACCCCCACTGCAGCCAAACCGGTAAGTGTTTCCAGGCAGGGTCTGTGTGGTTGCTCAACTGTAAGTAGTGTTGCCGAATTTCCTCGTTTCGCTCGCGCAGAGTGTAGGCCAAGAGGGGCTTGTAGCGCATCTGCTGGGCCGGGTCGCCTTGCTTGTGCTGCTTCCACAGCCTGAGCAGGCGGTAGGCCAGGGCACTGCTCAGGCCCAGCTTGCTCTCGGCGTTCAGATGGCGTTGGAAATCCTGCACCCAACGCACCAGGCCACGCAACTCATTCCAGGGCACGCTCTGTCCAAAGAGGTGCAGCCGGTTGCGCCCATCTTTTTTGGCCTGTTTTTCAGCCTCCTGTACCGCCTCGGCCAGCAGGGGAATGGGCAGCGAGGGGTTCACCAACACAAATCCGCCCGAGAGGGTGAGGTTGTTGTGCTGGGTGAACTGCCGGTAGAGGGCCTCCAGGTCGAGGGCAAACTCCAAAAGCACGTCCCAGGGCCCCAGCAGAAAGAGGTCGTCGCCTCCAGCGTACACCGAGTAGATGAGGGGGTAGCGACGGGCTTTTTCTCTGGCTTTTAGCTCATCCCAGCCCAGACGCTCGGCGTAGGTTTCAGGATTGCGGATTAGCTCGAGCACTTCTCCAGCAAAGAACAGCTCGAGCATCCGCGACAGGCTGGCGATGCGGCTGGGGCTGCTGTGATCCTGGCCTTTTTCGTTCACAAAGCCGGTGGCAAAAGCCTCGCCCATCCGGTCGGCATCGAGCATCAGGGCCCCCAAATACTTAGCCCCGGTGGAAAACTCGGCCAGCTCGGCCAGGGTAAGGGGGTCGTCTTCCTCCCGCCCGCCTTCCTCCTCCTCCCAAAGCCCTTGCTTCCTGGCCCAGTCCTGGTACTCACTCAGGTCACGCCAATTCCCTAGTTTTAGGGCATCCCGCAGGGTGGGGATGTGCCCCGCCAGCAAGCGCGGTTCCCAGGGATAAGCCGCCGGAGCAAAGTCGAGGCGGGTGCGCAGGGTGTAGTGTTTGGACGGCTTTAAAGCCACCGACCAACCCGGAAAGCGATAGTGTGGCTTGGGGGGGTTGTCCTTGAAGAACCCCACCTCTTGCCGCTTGGGAATGAGGCGGCCTAGGTGAGCGTCCCGCTCGCACCCGCAGCAAAGCGCATCGCTGGCCGACTTGGCCGGGCGCACCCCGCAAGCCGCACAAGGCCGCAGGCTGACGTTCGTGGGGTTCAGGTAGGGCTTATCCAACCGGCTCGAGAGCGGCCTCAGCTTGGCCAAAGCTAGCTTGCGGTGCGCTTGCTGAAGCTCCTTGCTAAAAGCTTTGAAGCCAGCAGGGGCAAAAGCATGCTCTGCCAGGAAGGGCAGCAGCGTTGCGCCCTGCTCCAGCGCCCAGGTTTCCCACTCTTTCCGCACTTCCTCCAAAGCTCGCTTCACGGCCTCGGTGTTGGGCAACAGCAGGTAGAACTTCCCCCCCGCGCTCATGATGCGCTGCAAGGGGGTGAAACCGGTGCGCCGGAGTAGATCGAGGCCCATGGCCTCAGCAGCCAGCGAAACCTCTAGACTCCGCGCCCGCAAGCGCTTGGCCAGCCCCCCCACCCCGGTCTGGGCCCCCTGAATGCGGTAGATGTGGCCCTGGATACCACCCAGATCGCCCAACACCAGAAGGAACTTCTCGGGTGCCTCGTCCCTGAGAGCCTCTACGGTTGGGGCGGTGCCGTGGTAGGCCCACAGCGCCGCCGCAATAGCGCCGGTCAGGCGCAGGTGGTCGAACAGCGAAACGTCGGGCTCGCCCTGGGTGTCCGAGGGCACGTTCCACAAAAGCTCCTGAAAGATGCCCAGAAGGTTTGAAAGCAGAATCTCGCCGCTTGGTTTAAAGCGGGCCAGCTCATCCAAGCGGGCATCCAGCCGCTCGACTATGCGCCAGTAGGTATCCTGCGAAACGTTAGGCCTGGCTTCCGGGTAGGCTTCACCCGGCTTCTGGCCCACCTCCTGGCCGGCCCGCACCATGCTGTAGCCCCAATCCTTCTCGCCATAAACCCCCTGCACCCTTAGATTCGCCAGCACCGACTTGAGCGGGGTCTCCGGCGCACGACCGCTTTTTTCGTCCACCTCCTTGCGTTCACTCGAGGCATAGGTGTCGGCCAAGGCCACGCACCACTCGGCAGGGCTTTTGGGCTGCCACTCAGGCTTGGTGTGCCAGCCCTCGTGGTGGCGAGCAGCGGCTCGAGCCAGTTCTTCTGCATCAGGAAACCATTCCCGCCACCTCAGGACCGCCCACGCGGTATAGGCCGGGTGGCTCCAGTCGGAAACCCCCTCCGGCGGCCTGCCCCAGTAGGCCCGCTGGTAGAGCTTGCCCAGGTCGTGCAAGAGCCCTGCCAGCGCGGCTTTTAGCGGAGTGAAAGACTGCATGCATTGAAAGCCTACTACACATTTCCGGCCCGGGCTGTGCTTTCTGTACCTAGGGAGCAGGGCACAATTCGCCGGGTCCCATTCTTGACAAGCGAACCTGGCCCCACTAATCTGGTCTTTGCCTGCCGGGATGGTGGAACTGGTAGACACACTATCTTGAGGGGGTAGCGAGCGCAAGCTCATGCGGGTTCAAGTCCCGCTCCCGGCACCAGCGAAACAGCCCAGACCAGCCCCACCCAAAAAGGGTGGGGGCGTCTTGCCATGAAGTATCACATCTTTGGTCAACACGATGAAAACACCCTGGCCCAGCTTCGGGACGTGGCCTCCCGAGCGGTACGGGCAGCCCTGATGGCCGACGGGCACCTGGGCTACATCATGCCCATCGGCGGGGTGGCGGCCTACCGGGAGCAGGTCTCGGTGGCCGGGGTGGGCTTCGACATCGCCTGCGGCAACGCGGCCATCCGCACCGATTTGCGTTTAGAACACCTGGAAGGCCGCCTGGAAGAAGCAGCCGATGAGATTGCCGGCACCATCTCCTTCGGCCTGGGGCGCACCAACCGGGCCGACGATGCCCCGGTGAACCACCCGCTTTTTGAGGACCCTGCCTGGGAGGCCATCCCCAAGGCCCACCGCGAGGCGCTTCGGGAAAAGGCCCGCGCCCAGCTCGGCACCGTGGGCGGGGGCAACCACTACGTGGATGTGTTTGCCGATGAAGAGGGGCGCATATGGGTGGGCGTGCACTTTGGCAGCCGGGGACTGGGCCACACCATTGCCAGCGGCTTCCTGGCCCTGGCCAGAGACCAGCCCTGGGGCAGCCGGGTGAAGGAGTTCGAGGCTTTGCTGGAGCTGAAAAGCCCCCTGGGCCAGGCCTACTGGGCCGCCATGGAGCTGGCCGGGCGCTACGCCTATGTGGGGCGGGAGTGGGTGGCCCGCAAGGTGGTGGAGATTCTGGGAGGAAAAGAGCTGGAGCTGGTGCACAACCACCACAACTTCGCCTGGAAGGAGGTCCACGGGGGTGAGACGCTGGTGGTGGTGCGCAAGGGGGCCACGCCGGCCTTCCCGGGCCAGAAGGGCTTTGTGGGGGGCAGCATGGGCGATGATGCGGTCATCCTCCAGGGTTCCACCAATCCCGAGGCCCGGCCCCTGCAGGAGGCCGCGCTCTACAGCACGGTCCATGGAGCCGGGCGGGTGATGAGCCGGCGGGCTGCCCTGGGCAGGCGGCGGGAGCCCGGCCGGGTGAGCCGCACAGAGATGCAGGCCTGGCTGAAGCGCAAGGGGGTGGTCCTGCGCGGGGGGGACGTGGACGAGAGCCCCCAGGTCTACCGGCGGCTTTCCGAGGTGCTAAAAGCCCAGGGCCCCACCGTCGAGGTGCTGCACGTGCTGAGACCGCTGGTGGTGGTGATGGCAGGCGAGGGGGAGTTCGACCCCTACAAAGACTAGCGCACCGGCTGGGCCAAGCCCTCCACCCGAGCCAGCCGGCCGTCGCGCAGGTGCAGGATGCGCTCGGCCTTGCGGGCCAGCTCGAGGTCGTGCGTGACCAGAATCACCGTGCGGCCCGCCCGGGCCTGGGCCAGCAAAAGCTCCACCACCCGCGCCCCCGAGAGGGAGTCCAGGTTGCCGGTGGGCTCGTCGGCGAAGAGGATGGGCGGGTCAAGGGCCAAAGCCCGGGCAATGGCCACCCGCTGCTGCTCCCCCCCAGAAAGCCGGCTCGGCAGGTGCTGGGCCCGCTGCTCCAGGCCCACCGCCTCTAGAAGCGCCAGCGCCCGGGCTGTGCGGGCCCTCAGGCCCACCCCGGCCAGCATCAGGGGGAAGGCCACGTTCTCCAGGGCGGTGAGGGTGGGAACCAGGTTCCACTGCTGGAAGACGAAGCCCATGTGGCGCAGGCGCAGCCCGGCCCGAGCATCCTCGGAGAGGCTCGAGAAAGCCCGGCCCTCCAGGCGAACCTGGCCCCTGGTGGGCACGTCAAAGCCGGCCAGAAGGTTCAAAAGGGTGGTCTTGCCCGAGCCCGAGGGGCCCACGATGGCGGTGAGCCCCGGGGGGAATGCGAAGGAGAAGTGCTCCAGCGCCACCACCTCGAGCTCGCCCTGCCGGTAGCGCTTGTGAAGATCGCAGGCCTCCAGCACCTACACCCTCCCCAAAGCCTCCACGATGCGGATTCGGCTCGCCGTGCGGGCCGGCAGGAAGCCCGCCAAAAGGCCCAGGACCACCGCCACCAGAAGGGCAAACAAGGCCAGGCGGAAGGTGACCGCCGAGAGGGCCAGGCCCACCTCGCGCACGGTAAACCAGTTGACCAGGCTCGAGGCCCCCTGGCCCAGCGCAAGCCCCAGAAAACCACCCAAAAGCCCCAGGGCCAGCGCCTCCAGCAGCACCAGCCCGAAGATGAAGCCCCGCCGGGCCCCCAGAGCGCGCATCAAGCCGAACTCGCGGATTCGCTCGTAGACCGACATCATCACCGTGTTGGCCACCAGCAACCCCCCCACCACCAAAGCCACCAGGCTGATGCCGAAGCGCACCAGGTCGGAGATGCGCACCGCCCGCTCGGCAAAGCGCATCACATCGCCGGTGGTCTGGGCGTCGATGCCCGGCACCCGGGCCTTCAGGGCCTGGGCCACCGCCTCGGCCTGGCGCCCCGGCTCTATGGCCACCAGGATGGAGCTGTAGTTTTGGGTGCCGAGCACGGTGTGAATGGCCGAGATGGGCACGTAGATGAAGCTGTCGGTGATGCCGCCGGTGCGCTCGAGCACCCCCACCACCTCCAAGGAGACCTGCGGAGAAAGCCGCAGGATCCTGCCCAACCCCAGGTTGTTTCGCTGGGCCACCCCCGCCCCCACCACCGCCCCAGCGCTGGGGTCCAGGATGCCCTCGGCGGCCCGCGCGTTGGGGTAGAGGACCTGAACGCTCACCCCCGGAGGCAGGCCCTGGAAGATGAAGCTGCTGGCTGGGTCGAAGCCTCCACGCGCGAAAACCGCGGTGGGAATCACCTGGGTAATCCCCAGGCCGCTGGCCGCCGCCTGGATGGCCTCCAGCGTCTCGGGGCGCAGCTCCGGATAGCCCGGGCTGAAGGCCTGGACCCCCTCCGGCACCACCATGATGGCCGGCCCCACGCTGGCGAGTTCGGCCCCCAGCGCCCGGCGCAGCCCCTCACCGAAGGAGAGGAAAAGCACCATGGAGGCCGTAGAGACCACGATTCCCAAAAGCGTGAGCAAACTGCGCAGGGGCCGGGCCCTAAGGTTGCGGTAAACCAAGGCCAGTACTTCCACGCCCCCCAGGATAAGGCCTCCCCTGCCAAAAACTTAGGCCTAGCCCCCAGGCTCCCCCCAGGCGCGCCGGCGGGCCACCGGGGCGATGCCGGCCACCGACTGGCCCTTGAGCCGGGCCCAGAACAAGACCATCTCGCGCACAGCACGAACGCGCTCCTCAGGGCTCAGCCCCCGCCAGGCCTCCTGCTCTGGCGGAACCTCCCCGAAGCGAAACTTGCGGGCTATGGGCTTCACAGCAGCTCCTCAATGTCCTTAAGGTCTATGGGCCGGCCGAAGGCCCGCTTGAGCTCGACGAGGGTCTCCCGGCTCGCCACGCGAACCCACTGCCCCTCCACAGAAAAACACTGGCTCTGCTGGTAGGCGCGGTCGAAGTCGTGGCCGGGCATGAGCACCAGGTCTATCCGATTGGGCGCGTAACCAAGCTGCACCACCCCGGGCGTGCTCAGGTCCTCCAAGCTCAGCCCAAGGTCGTCGCCGCCGAAAAAATCCTTTATAGCCTCCAGCAACCGCCCTGCCTCTAGGGGGTCTACCCAAAGATCGAGGTCCTTGGTGTGCCTGGGCGTGCTGTGGAAGGCCACCGCGTAACCCCCGATGACCATGTAGCGGGCCCCGTGCCTATCCAGCACCCGGAGGAACTCGAGCATCTCTGGGGTCACCGCCGCCTCCAGTCTGGGCCGGGCAACGCTCTCCCGTCAAGGGCGTTTGCTCCCCGGGGGAAGTTTTCTTATGCTGGGTCTGCTGAGCGTACTGCTATGACCACGGCCGAGATTCGCGAGAAGTTCCTCAAGTTCTTCGAGTCCAAGGGCCACCTGCGCCTCCCCAGCTTCAGCGTGGTGCCCGAGGACGATCCCACCCTGCTCTTCATCAACGCCGGTATGACCCCCCTCAAGCCCTACTTCATGGGCAAAAAGCCGGTCTTTCCCGGGGTGGAGGGGGAGTGGTACCGCGTCACCACCTGCCAGAAATCGGTGCGCACCGGCGACATCGAGAACGTGGGCCGCACCAACCGGCACCAGACCGTGTTCGAGATGCTGGGCAACTTCAGCTTCGGCGACTACTTCAAAAAAGAGGCCATCGAGTGGGCCTGGGAGTTCCTGACCAGCAAGGAGTGGCTGGGGCTGGAGCCGGAGCGCATCTACGTGACCATCTACATCGATGACGATGAGGCCTTCGAGCACTGGACGCGGGTGGGCGTACCCCCGGAGCGCATCCACCGCTTCGGGGCCGATGAAAACTTTTGGCCGCAAAATGCCCCCACCCAGGGTCCCAACGGCCCCTGCGGTCCTTGCAGCGAGATCTACTACGACCGGGGGCCCGAGTTTGGCTCGGACACCTGGGCCGATTACTACGAGACCCGGGAGTCCAACCGCTTTGTGGAGATATGGAACCTGGTCTTCCCCCAGTACAACCGCAAGGACGGGGGGGTGCTGGAGCCGCTGCCCAAGCCCAACATCGACACCGGCATGGGGCTTTCGCGGGTGGCCATGGTGCTGCAGGGGGTCACCGACTTCTACGAGACCGACGAGTTCAGGCCCCTCATCGAGAAGATTGTGGAGCTCACCGGGGTGAGCTACGAGGGCCCCCGCTCGGTGGCCCACCGGGTGATGGCCGAGCACGCCCGGGCGGTCGCCTTCATCCTGGCCGACGGGGTGCACTTCGCCAACACCGGCCGGGGCTACGTGGTGCGCCGGCTGCTAAGGCGGGCGGTGCGCTTCGGCTACCTGCTGGGCCTGCGCGAGCCCTTCATGCACCGGCTGGCCGCGGTGGTGGCGGAGGTGATGGGGGGGGTCTACCCGGAGCTGCGGGCCAACCTGGAGAGCGTGCAAAAGCAGATGAAGATTGAGGAAGAGCAGTTCCTGCGCACGCTGGAAAGCGGCATCAAGCGCCTTGATGCGATGCTCGAGGGCCTCTCGCCCGGCGACACCCTCTCGGGCCGGGAGGCCTTCACCCTATACGACACCTACGGCTTTCCCCTGGACCTGACCGTCGAGATAGCCGGCGAGCGGGGGATTCGGGTGGACACCGAGGGCTTCGAGAAGGCCCTGGAAGAGCAGCAGGAGCGGGCCCGGGCAGCGGCGGCCTTCAGCCGGGAGCTCTTCCGGCGCTCCAACGAGGCCCTGGCGGCGCTGGCGGCCGACTACGGGGGCACCCCTTTCCTGGGGTACGAGAGCCTGGAGGCCCAGGCCTCGGTCAAGCTCCTGCTGGCGGGGGAGCAGACCATTGAAGAGGCGCCTGCGGGCACCGAGGTGCAGGTGGTGCTCGACCGTACCCCTTTCTACGCCGAGGGCGGGGGCCAGGTGGGCGACGCAGGGGTGCTGGAGTGGCCGGGGGGTTGGGCCAGGGTGCACACCACCCAGAAGAGCCCCGAGGGCATCTTCCTGCACCTGGCCCGGGTGGAGGAAGGCACCCTGCGGGCCGGGACCGTGGTTCGGGCCTTGGTGGACCCCCACCGGCGCGATACCGAGAGGAACCACACCGCCACCCACCTGCTCCACGCCGCGCTCAGGGCCGTGCTAGGCCCCCACGCCCAGCAAAGAGGGAGCTATGTGGGGCCCGACCGGCTCCGCTTCGACTTCACCCAGTTCGAGCCCATCGCCCCCCGCGACCTGGCCCGAATTGAGCGGCTGGTCAACCGCTTCATCCAGGCCGACTTTCCCGTCAGTTACGCCTACAAGCCCCTGGAGGAGGCCCGCAAGGAGGGGGCCATGGCCCTTTTCGGCGAGAAGTACGGGGATGTGGTGCGGGTGGTCACGGTGGAGGGCAGCCTGGACCAGGTGGTCTCCAAGGAGCTCTGCGGGGGTTGCCACGTGCGGCGCACCGGGGAGATTGGCAGCTTCGTAATCGTGGGCGAAGAAGCGGTGGCCGCAGGGGTCCGGCGCATCGAAGCCCTGACCGGGGAAGCGGCGGTGGCCTTTGTGCGGGAGACGCTGGAGCGGGCGCAGGGGCTGAGCCGGGAACTGGGGGTACCCCTCGAGCAGCTTCCCGAGCGGGTGCGCAGGCTGCTAGAGGAGCTAAAGGCCCGCGAGCGGGAAGTGGAGCAGCTTAGGCTCGAGCTGGCCCGGGCCAGGCTGGGCAAGGAGGGGGTCTCGCTCAAGGAGGCCCACGGGCTACGCTACCTGGCGGTACGGATTGATGGGCTCGAGGCTGGCGCTTTACGCAGCGCTGCCGACGAGCTTTTGGAAAAGCACAGGGCCGATGTGGTGGCCCTGGGCTCCGGCCAGAACCTGGTCATCAAGGTGGGCAAGGCCGCGCTGGAGCGGGGTTTGGACGCTGGGAGGGTGATGAGGAGGCTGACCGAGCTGGCCGGAGGCCGTGGGGGCGGGCGGGGGGCCATCGCCCAGGGCGGCGGCTTCGACCTGGAACGGGCCCTGGGGGCTTTGGAGGAGGCCCTCGCCTGACCTCACATTTTCCGCTCTGGCGTTCCTCATAATAAGGGCCTATGAAGGTGCTGGCCCTGGACGTGGGCGAGGCCCGCATTGGGCTGGCGGTGGGCGAGGTGGGCCGGCCCTGGGCCTTTGGCCGGGGCTATCTGGTGCGCCGAAGCCTGGCAGAAGACCTCCAGGCCCTCAAGGCCCTGGCCGAGCGGGAGGGGGCCCAGCGCCTGGTGGTGGGCCTGCCCCTGCGCACCGACGGCAAGCCCAGCGCCCAGGCCAAGCGGGTGCTGGCCTTGGCGGAGGCCCTGCGGGGGGTGGGGCTCGAGGTCGAGCTCTTCGACGAGCGCTTCACCACCCAGCTAGGGCAAAGACGCCTGCGGGAGGCCCCGAAGCGCCTCCGGCGGGAAAAGGGCCGGCTGGACGAGGCAGCGGCCATCGCCCTGCTCGAGTCGTACCTGGGGGTCTAGGCCATGGAGGGGCCCACCGAGAGCAAATCCCCCAACCGCTGGATCCTGCGGGGGGTAATCTTCATGTTCGCCTCGCTGGCAGGGCTTCTCGGCTACCTGCTATACCTGATGGGCCCTACCGGGGTGGTGGCCGAGGTGCGCATCCCGCGGGGCAGCGGGGCCCAGGCGGTGGGGCGCACCTTGGAGCAGGCCGGCCTGGTGCGTTCGGGCTACCTCTTCGCCCTCTACCTGCGCTTCTCCGGCCAGGACAAACACCTGAGGCCCGGGTACTACCGGCTCGAGGGCAGGGGGCTGCGGGCCGTCGCCCTGGCCCTCACTGACCAAAGCCGCCCCCTCACGGTGCGCATCACCTTTCCCGAGGGCTGGCGGGCCGCAGATATGGCCCAGCGGCTGAGCGAGAACAACCTGGATGGCCCCCGCTTTCTGGAGCTGGTCAGGAACCCCACCCCCGAGCTGCGCCCGGCCGAGGCCCAGGGGCCCACCCTGGAGGGCTACCTCTTCCCCGCCACCTACGAGTTCCCCCTGGACATCACCCCAGAAGAGATCATCCAGCACATGACCCGCCGCATGGCCCAGGAGTTCACCCCCGAGGCCAGGCTCCGCCTGCGCGAGCTGGGCCTGGAAAGCGTCCACGCCTGGGTGACCCTGGCCTCCATCGTCCAGGCCGAGGCCGCCAACAGCAGCGAGAAACCCGTGATTGCCGGGGTTTTCCTCAACCGCCTGGAGCTGGGCATGCCCCTTCAGGCCGACCCCACCGTGGCCTACGGCCTGGGCAAGCGCCTGCCCGAGCTCAACCGCAGCGCGGGTGACTTCGAAAAGGACACCCCCTACAACACCTATACCCGCCGCGGCCTGCCTCCGGGTCCTATCGGCAACCCCGGGGCCGAGGCCCTAAGAGCGGTGCTCAACCCGGTCCGCACCAACGAAAAGGGCCAGAAGTACCTTTACTTCCTCCACGCCCAGGGGCGGCTTTTCCTGAACGTGGACTTCGAGGGGCATCTGCGCGATGTGGCCCGGTACTATCGCTAGCCCTCCGGGAGGAAGACCCGGGCATTTTCCCGTTTGCGCTGAAAGCGGCTTCGGCCCCGCGCTGGGCCCTCCTCACCCCTCGCGGTAAAAGCGGCTTTTCAGGTAGTAGTCGCTGTAGAGCACCTTCAAGAAGGCCACCAGGGGCACCGCCAGCAAGGCCCCCCCCAGGCCGAACAGCGAGGCCCCCACCAGCACCGCGGTGATGCCCGTCACCGGGTGCAGGCTGGTGGTGCGACCCATGATGATGGGCCAGATGAAGCCAGAAATCTGGTTGCAAAGCCAAAGGGCGAAGGCCACCACCGCAAAGGCCAGCCAGCCCAAGGGCAAGGCCAGCACCAGCGCTGGTATGGCCGAGATGATCACCCCCAGCACCGGCACAAAGCTGAATATGAAGGCCAAAAACCCGAGCACCAGGGCCTGGCTCAGAACCTCGAGCCCCAACCCCTGGAAGATGCCGAAGGACAGGTACATGGCCAGGGTTACCACCGCTCCGTTGGCCAGCGCACCCAGGATGGTACCGCGCACATACCCCCCAAAGGCTCGGTCGGCCTTCTGGGCTAGCTCCTTAGCCCACGGCTGGTAGGGCTCGGGCACAACCTGGAGCAAGGCAGCCCCCACCCGGGGCAGGTCGTAGAGCAGGTAGATGGAGATGGTGACCACGGTGAGAAGCTGGAACACCCCCCCCAAAAGCCCGGCAAGGAAGCCCAGCAGGTTCCCTCCCTGGGCCAAAACCCCTTGCAGGGCTTGCAGCAAAATCTGGGCGAAGGCCTGCAGCAGGTCTTGCAGGCCCAGGGTGGCCTGGGCCAAAGCCTCGGCCAGCAAGGGCGGCAGCTCTACCCGGCCCTCGGATAGCTCCTGAACCAGGCCCACGAGGGGTTCTAGAAGCCGGGGCAGACCGGCGGCAAAGCGGGCAAGCTGACCCACCATTCCGGCCAACAGGGCCGTGGAAAGGGCCAGCACAAAAAGCATTCCCCCCAGCACCGCCACCACCCCCAAAGCCCGCCCTAACCGCCGGGCCTCGAACCAGTCCACCACCGGGCCGGCCACGTAAGAAAACACGAAGGCCGCTAGCACGATGCTGAGCGCCCCCCGGGCTCCGTTGGCCAGCCAGCTCAGAAGCAAAAAGGCCAGGCCGGCCAAAACCAGGTAGGCCCCAAAGCGTACCCAGAGGTTCTGCCAGGCTCCGCTCAAGGTGCTGCGCATACTAGCCTTCCTGGTAGAAGCGGCTCTTCTGGTAGAACTCGAGGTAAAGCACCTTCAAGAAGGCCACCAGGGGCACCGCCAGCAAAGCCCCTGCAAAGCCGTAGAGGCTCGCGCCAATCAGAATGGCCGCGATCACGCTCACCGGGTGCAGGCTGGTGGCCTGGCCCAGGATGCGCGGGGCCAGAAGGTGGGCCTCAAGCTGGTTGGCCACCACCACCACCAAAAGCACCGCCAGCACCTGGGACCACCCGCCGGCCGTCAGCGCCAGCAAGACCGCCGGCACTGTGGAGATGATGGGCCCGGCGTAGGGCACCAGGTTGAACACGCCGGCGAGAAAACCCAGGGCCCCGGCCAGCGGCACCCCGAAGACCCAGAATCCCACCGCCACCAAAACCCCCACAAAGGCCGATACCAGGAGCTGCCCCCGCAGATACCCCCCCACCGCCCGGTCGAGCTTGGCGGCCATGTCCACCGCCAGCGGCTGGTAGGGCCGGGGGACGGCCTCGAGGAGGGCCTGGGCAATCCGGGGTAGGTCGTAGAGCAGGTAGATGGAGATAATCAGCGCTACGAAAAACTGCAGCACCCCCCCCACCACCGAGGCCAAAAAGCCCACCAGGTTCCCCCCCTGGGCCAGCAGGGCCTGGAGGGCTTGTAGAAGGGTCTGGGTGAAGCCCTGCAGAAGGGTCTGGAGGCTCTGGGCCACCTGGGCGAAGATGCCCTCCAGGGCCGGGGGAATCTCGATCTGCCCCACCCGGGTGGGCAGGTTGTCCACCCAGAGCAAAAGGGGCTGCAGCAGCCGGGGTAGGTCCGCGCTGAAGCGGGCCAGAACGCTCACCATGTCGGCGATCAGGTAGGAGGAAAGGCCCAAAAAAAGCCCCACCCCCAGGTAGACCAGGGTGACCCCCAGGGCCCGGGGGACCCGGCGGTGTTCCAGCGCCCGCACGATGGGCGAGGTAAGGTAGGCGAAGACGAAGGCCAGGGCCAGGGTGACCAAAGCGGCCCGCGCCCCCCCCAGGATGAAAAAAAGCCCCTGCAGGAGCAGGTAGCCCAGCAGCAGGTAGACCGCAACCCGCACCCACAGGTACTTCCAAACCTCGAGCAAGTCCTGGCGCATCGGGTATACGATACCCTAGGGCAGGCCGAACTCGAGCCGCGCCCTGGCCCGCAGGGCCGCAGGGGTAAGCCCCTGGCCAAAGAAGCGGTCCTGGTCCGGCTCGCCATCCCAAAGCTCGAATAGAAGCCGGGCCCCCTCCTGTCCTCTGTAGGCGGCCTCCGTGCCGCTGTTGCCCACCCGGCCAATCCACTGCCCCTTGTACACCTGGCGGCCCACCTGGATACCAGGGGCGATCTCCGCCAGGTGGGCATAGACCGTGGTGAGGCCGCCGGGGTGGCGGATCCAGACCTCCCGCCCGCGCAACCGGTCCATCTGGGCCGGGCTGGCCCCGCCCGCCACCGCCCGCAGTAAAGCCTCGAACTCCGCCCGGCTCGGCTCCTCGTAGTCCAGCTCGGCCTTGACCACCTCGCCGCCCGCTGCCGCCACCACCCCCATGCCGTAGCGCACCGGCACGCAGGCATCGCCATCCACAAATACGAAGCCCGGATTGACCCCTTTGCGGTAGGGGCGGGGAGCCCCGGGTAGGTTGGCGTCGCTTTGGGGCAGGCAAGCCCCGGGCAGAGGAAGGGTGAAGCCTCCCGGGCCTTTTTGCACGGCCTCCCTCAAGCGTGCCACCTCGAGCTCCAAGCCCGCGAGCTGCCGCCGGGCCCCGGATAACTGGAGCGCTTGCCAAAGGACGATGAGTGCAAGCAGCGCCAGCACAATCCAGCCGGGCTTAACGGGCATGCTGCTATTCTACCCAACAAAAAAAGGGGCCCTCAGGCCCCCTGAGCGGCCATAGGCCCTATAGCAGGCTGAGCAGCCGGGCTTTGATTTGCTTGGGGGTAAGTCCCTCGAGGTTCATCCCCTTGGCCCGGTCTACCAGCTCGTAAACCTTGTGCATGTGGCTCACCGCCACCCGGAAGGTAACGGACTGGCCGGCCACCTGCACGGTCACCTTGCGGATGTTGGGCTCCTGCCAGCGCTTGGAGTAGCCGGTGACCTTTTTCCCTACCCCGCCCTCGCGCTTGGCCTTGCCCCGGGTGATGATGCTGCGGGCCACGATGGGGCGCTTTCCACTGATCTCGCAAATCTTCGACATGACAAGCTCCTAGATAGCCCGGGGAGCTCCCCGGCCTCAAGGCAACGCTGCCGAGTATAGCATACCCTGGGGCCCCCATGCTAGACTTTCCAGCCGTGAACGTCGCCACCTGGCTGGTCCCCGCCCTCATTGTAGCCGACCAGGCCATCAAGCTCGCGGTGCTCTGGGCCGTGGGGCCCCGCATCTTCGAGCCCGACCCGGGGGCCGTCTTCATCACCCACCTCTTTTGGGTGGTGGACCTGACCTTTGTGAAAAACAGCGGGGCGGCCTTCGGCCTTTTCCAGGGCGGGGCCCGGCTTTTGGTCTGGGTCAGCCTGGCGGTGGGCTTCGGGATACTCCTTTACCTGAGCCTCCGAAAAACAAGCCCCCTCCAGCAGGTGGCCCTATCCCTGGTGGCCGCAGGCGCTCTGGGCAACGCCATCGACCGGCTCGGCCACGGCTGGGTGGTGGACTACATCGACATCAACCGCACCGGCCTGGCCTTCCTGGACAACTACCCCATCTGGAACCTGGCCGATGCCTGCGTGGTGGTGGGGGCGCTGCTGCTCTTACTGCCTCAGCGCAAAAAACCGCGTTGAAACCGCCCATCCCACTTCAGTATGTAAAGCGCCATACACTACCCCTTCCCCCTCTGCTTAGACTGGCCTCGTATGGCAGCCTTCGAGCGCATCCTCACGGTTAAAGAGGCGGTGCTTTCCCGCCGGAGCATTCGCAGGTTCAAACCTAACCCCGTACCGGAACACCACCTGCGGGAAATCCTGTCCCTGGCCCTGCTGGCCCCCAGCTCCAACAACCTTCAGCCCTGGCGGGTGGTGGTGGTGCGCGAACAGGAGCTGAAAGAGCGCTTGCGGGCAGTGGCCCACAACCAGGCCCAGGTCAGCTCGGCCCCTGCGGTGCTGGTAATCTACAGCGATATGAAGGATGCCCTGGCCCGGGTAGAGGAAACCCTGCACCCAGGCTTCTCCGAGGAGCAAAAGCAGCTTCGGGCAACCAACCTGCGCCGGGCCTGGGAGCACAAGACCGACGAGGAGCGGGAAGAATGGGGCAAGAGCCAGGGATTCATTCTCCTGGGCTTCCTCATGCTTTTGGCCCGCGCCTTCGGTTACGACACCGTGCCCATGGGGGGCTTTGACGAGGAAGGGGTCAAGGCGGTGCTGGAACTGCCGGCTCACGTGAAGATCACCGCCCTGCTGCCCATAGGGGTGGCCGACGAAAACGGCTACCAGCACCACCGCCACAGCCTGGAGCGGGTGGTGCAGTGGCGCTGAGGAGGGTTACATGTACGAGCCTCTGCTGGCCATACACAACCTGGCCCGCTGGCTGGTTTTGCTGGCAGCCATCTATCTGCTCTATCGAAGCGTGAAGGGCTTGTTAAGCCAAAGCTACACCCCAGCCGACCGGCGGGCGGCCCTGGCCTATACCGGGCTGATGGACCTGCAGCTGCTGGTGGGGGTTTTGCTCATGCTGACGAGCCCTTTTATGCAAGGAATGTACGCCAACATGGCCCAGGCCATGCAGGCCCACCCCACCCGCTTCTTCCTGGCCGAACACTGGGTGGCCATGCTGGCTGCGGTGGTGCTGGCCCACCTAGGCGGCAGCCGGGTGAAAAAAGCCCAAGAGGCCGCGCTAAAGCAACGGCTGAGCCTTTTGTGGTATGGGGCCAGCATCCTGCTCGTGTTTCTGGCCACCCCCTGGTGGCGGCCCTTGCTGCGGCTGGGCTAGCGGCTGCGCAGCACCAGTACTGGCTTATCGGAGCGGTGGAGGACCGCCTCGGTCACCGAGCCCAGCATGAAACGGTCCAACCCGCTGCGCCCATGGGTGCCCATCACAATCAGGTCGTGCTGTCTCGCCTCGGCCAGAATGACCTCTACCGGTCGGCCCTCCACCAGCCTGGTCTCGTAGGCTACCCCAGCGGCCCGGGCTAGCTCGGCGGCCCTGTCCAGGGCCTCCTGGCCTACCCGCTTGAGGTCCTCCACCAGCTCAAGACCATAGGGCACGCTCTCAGGGCTAATCCAGAGGCTGTAGCTGATGCTCTCCAGCACATAAAGGAAGGTCACGCTGGCACCGGTGTGCCTGGCCAGCTCCAGCCCCTCGCGTATGGCCTTCTGGCTGGCCGCGCTGCCATCGGTGGGCATCAGGATTTTTTTGTACATGGCTCCCCCCGGCTTCAGAGTCTAAGTCTAGCCCCGGGCCCCCGGGACAAAAACCCCCACGTAACGCCCCCTCCCCCAACCGTAACGCCCCGTCGAGGGGAAAAAGTGCGATGAGAAAAGGAAAAACAGCAGCTCGCAGGGGCAAGCGCAAACGCACAGAATTAACGTAACAACCCCTGGTGTACCTGACCCTTCCTGTCCCAGGCCATCCGCCTAGAATCGACCCGTATGACCTTCCAAGAGCTTCTCGCCGGTCTGGTCGCTCGAGGCGTTTCCGATATTCATCTGCACGCGGGCCTGCCCATAATGGCCCGGGTCAACGGCAAACTCGTCTCGGTTACGCAAAACCCGCTCACCGCCCAGTACACCGAGGCGCTGGTAGAGATGATGTGCAGCGAGCGGCAAAAGCTTCTTTTCTCCGAGCGCCAACAGGTGGACCTGGCCTACTCAGTCCCTGGGGTGGCCCGCTTCCGGGTCAACCTCTTCCGCCAAAGGGGCTCGGTGAGCTGCGTGATGCGGGTGGTAAACTCCGACGAAAGCCGCCTGCAAATCGTCTCCCTGCCCCAGGAGATCCTCAAGTACTTCCGCGACCAGGAAAAAGGCCTGGTGCTGGTCACCGGGCCCACCGGCTCAGGCAAGTCCACCACCTTGGCCCGGATCATCGACGAAATCAACCGGCACCACGCCAAAATGATCATCACCCTGGAGGACCCCATCGAGTACCTGCACAAGGGAAAAAAGTCGATTGTGGTCCAGCGGGAGATAGGGCAGGACGTGCCCAGCTTTAAGGATGGGCTGGTAGCGGCCATGCGCCAGGACCCCGATGTGATCATGATTGGAGAGATTCGCGACCACGCCACCGCTGCCGCCGCTCTGGAAGCTGCCCAGACGGGCCACCTGGTTCTCTCCACCCTGCACACCCTGGATGCCGTGCGCACGGTGAACCGGGTGCTGGACCTCTTCCCGCCCCACGAACGCGAGGTGGCCCGCATTCTCTTCGCCGAATCGCTGGTGGGCATCGTCTCGCAGCGGCTGCTGCCCGGGAAACAGGGGGGGGCGGGTCTGCGCGATGGAGATCCTGAAGGGCACCCTGCGCATCCGCGACCTGATTAAGGACGCCAACCGCACCCACGAGATCTACGAAGCCCTCAAGGACTCTTCCCTGGATGGGATGCAGACCTTCGACGACCACCTGGCCGAGCTTTACGCCCGCGACCAAATCGACCTCCCCACGGCCCTGGCCCATGCCACCAGCGCCCAGTACGTCAAGGTCAAGGCTCTGCAGATCAACGCCGCGCGCCAGACCCTGGTGGACGCTGCCCAACCTACCGACTGATTCAGGCCAGCCTGGGCACCTGAGCCCGGCCATGGGGAATGAGCTCCACCTGGCGCTCTTCCCCCACAGGGGTTAGGCGCACCTCGAGGCTATCCGGGAAAACCTCGGGCCGCCCCCACTCCACAAGCACCAGGCGGGCCTCCGGCAGGTAGTCCTCCAGGCCCAGGCGGTAGAGTTCCTCCTGCTCCTCCAGGCGGTAGGCGTCGATATGCACCAACAGGCCCTGGGGGGTGGGGTACTCGTGGATGAGGGTGTAGGTGGGGCTGGTCACCCCGCCCCTGAAGCCCAGGGCCTCGGCCATGAACTTCACCAGGGTGGTCTTGCCTGCACCCACAGGCCCTGTGAGGAGCACCAGGCTGCCGGCAGGCAGCTTCTCCGCAAGCTTCTGGGCAAGGGCGCGGGTGTCCTCGAGGCTCCTCAGCACACCCCCAGCTTATATAGCCGCGGGCTCCATCGGCCAGGTCTGGGGGTGTCATAATAGCGCGGCCATGGTCCCAAACCGCACCGCCTCCATGCCGTTCATCCTGGCCTCGGTGCTCATCAGCGTTATGGGGCTGGGGCTGGTGATTCCGGTACTGCCCAAGCTCATCGAGGAGTTATCGGGCAGCGTGGAGGCCGGCGCCAGGCTCAACGGCCTGTTTTTCGCTGCCTACGCGCTGATGCAGTTTACCTTCGCCCCTATCTTAGGCATGCTCTCCGACCGCTACGGGCGCCGCCCGGTGCTCCTGGCCTCGTCGCTGGGCACGGGCGTGGACTACCTGGTTGCGGCCCTGACGCAGTCTTTGTGGGTGCTGTTCCTGGCCCGGCTCATCGCTGGGGCCCTGGGCGCCAGCCTGGCGACGGCGAACGCGTACGTCGCCGACATCTCCAAACCCGAAGAGCGCGCGCGCAACTTCGGCCTGGTTGGGGCTACCTTCGGCATGGGCTTCGTGCTGGGGCCGGTGGTGGGGGGGCTGCTGGGGAACCTGGACCTGCGGTTGCCCTTCTACTTCGCAGCCGGGCTGGCCTTGCTGAACTTCCTCTACGGCTACTTCGCGCTGCCAGAATCGCTCAGGCCAGAACGCCAGCCCCAGGCCCGGTCGCTCAACCCCTTCGCTGCCCTGGGCATTTTGGGCAAGACCCCCGTGCTGCGCGGCCTTAGCTCGAGCCTGGCGCTGGTTTTTCTGGCCTTTGGCATCCTGCAGAGCGTATGGGTGCTGTACACCGGTTACAGGTTTGGCTGGCGGCCGCTCGAGGTTGGCCTCTCGCTCTTCCTGGTCGGGCTGGGCGGGGTGGTGGTCCAGGCCGGGCTGGTGCGGCCCGCCGTGGCCTGGCTGGGGGAACGGCGGGCGTTGCTGCTGGCCCAAAGCCTGGGGGTCTTTGCCTACGCCCTATATGGCCTCGCCACCCAGGGCTGGATGATGTATGCGGTCATCCCCCTGGCCGCCCTGGGCAACCTGGGGCAGCCGCTCGCCCAAGCCCTCCTGACCCGCGAGGTCTCCCCCCAGGCCCAGGGCGCCCTACAAGGGGCTCTATCGGGCGTGCAAAGCCTTACGGTGGCCGTGGGGGGGCTTGTGGGCGGGCTTCTGTTCGCCCTGGCTGCCCGGCTGGAGCCAGCCGCCCTAGTCGGGTTGCCCTTCTTCGTGGGCAGCCTGCTCTACCTGCTGGCCGCGCTCAACACCGCCCGCCTTTTCCGCAAGGCCTAGCCGGATGGCCTCGGCGTCGCGCTCGGTGTAGCCGTAGAGGGTGATCTCCAGGGCCTCGGGGGCCTGGAGCAGCTCGTCGAGCATCACCGCCACCACCTCCTCCACGGGAAGCCCCCCCACCCCGGTGCCCAGCAGGGGAAAGGCCAGGGTGCGCAGGCCTTTTTCCAGGGCCAGCCCCAAAGCGGCCCGGGTAGCGCGCCGCACGGTCTCGAGGCTGGCCGGCTCATCGCCCAGCACCGCGGCGTGAATCACGCAGCGCACCGGCAACCGCCCGGCCTCGGTGAGCGCGGCCTCCCCTACCCGGATGGGTCCGTGCCGGTCGCAGGCTTCCTGGATGCTGGGACCCCCCTTGCGCCGGATGGCCCCCGCCACCCCCGAGCCCAAAACCAGGCGGTTGTTGGCCGCGTTGACGATGGCATCCCCCACGAACTCGGTGATATCGCCCTGGGCCACCCGGATGCGCGCCATGGGCGCATTCTACCCCTAGACGTGGTAGCAGACGTAGGGGTTCTCGTGGGGCGGACCATCGGAAATCCAAAGCTCCCCGGTGCCCAGGTTCATGATCACCGAAACAACGGTGCGGTAGGGCTCACCCAAGGCGTACTCCTCCGGGCTGGCGGTGCGGCAGACCGCGTAGGGCGCCCCGTCGCGGTCAGCAAGCGCGGCCTTGAGGTCCTCCAACCCTGGGCGCTCCACCTCCCTGAGGCGCTGGCCTAGCCGCTCGGCCCGATGGTGCGAGCGGTCGAGCCACTCGATGGGGGGCACCTCGATGCCAAAACGCCCGGGGTCCAGGTAGTGGTTGGCGTGCACCAACTGGCGCTCGTCCTCCCAAAGGGCGATGCCCATGGGCGAGACCTCGAGGTCCACCGCCCGACCGCCCTGCCCCACCAAGAAGTTGGCCGAGGTGCCATGGGGCCGCTGTAGCAGGATGCGCTTGGCTTCCTCCAGGTTCCTGGCGCGCAGGGCCTCGTAGGTGCGCAGGTGGAAGGGCCGGGCCAGAAGGGCCCAGTCGTCGCCCTTAGAGACCAGGCCGTTGATACAGAGGCCCAGCCCATGCGAGTTGAGGCCAATCTTGCCCCCGAAGATCCCCGCCTCGGTAAAAGCCAGCACCCGCGTGCCGTCGGGCTCGGTAACGTGCTGAACGGCCCCCCGCACCCCCTCCATCCAGTCCCAGTTCTGCCCCATCCAGAGCCTGCCGTCGGCGCTATAGGCAGGCATCAGAGCAAAGGCCGTGCAGCCGTTGGGGGGCTCATGGCTGAACTGGTGGTAGACGAGCTCGTAGCGCACGTTGAGGGTGGCGATGTCCACCAAAGGCTGGCCCGAGCCCGCTGCAATGCCCTCCATACCCTGGGCATAGGCCGGGCTTTGCCGGCGGATGGCCTCCAGGTACCGCGCCCCTCGCTCGCGGGCCTCAGCGGGGACCAGCCGGCACTCCACCTCGAAACGGCGGAAGTAAAGCTCCAGGTTGTGCGCAATGGCCTCGGCCAGGGCTTTGCCCTGGGCCAGGCCCTGCTCGTAGGGGGTTCCGGAAAGGCGCAGGTAGGGCAGCACGCCCCTATTATGGAGGTTCAACCCCCGTTGCCAAGGAAGCGCAGAATACCGCGGGCCAGCCCCTCGGCCAGGGCCTGGCGGTAAGCCGAGGTCTGGAGCCTGCGCCCCTCCACCGGGTGGTTGGCGAAGCCCACTTCCACCAGAATGGCCGGGATCCGCGCGTTGCGCAGCACGTAGAAGGGCGCCTGCCGCACCCCCCGGTCCACCGCGCCGGTGGCCTGGAGCAAGGAGGCCTGCACGTAGTGGGCCAGTTGACGGGAAAACTTGAGGTTGGACTGCGCGATGAGATCGCTCATCAGCCGCTCGCTTACCTGCTGGGCCTCGCGGGTCAGGCGCCGGCCCAGCTCCCCCCCACCGTTCTCCCGGATTACCTGGGCCAGAAGGGCCGGGTCCAGGGTGTTGCCGAAGTAGTAGACCTCTATACCCTGGGCGGGGTTGGGGGCGCTGTTGACATGAATAGAAACGAACAGGTTGCGCCTGGAGTTGGCCATCTCGGCCCGCAGACCCAGGTCGGTGGCCTTATTGGGGGAAAGGTGGACATCGCGCTCGCGGGTGAGCACCACCTGAATGCCCTCCCGCTCCAGAATGCGCCGCACCCGCAAAGCCAGGTCCAGCGTAACCTCCTTCTCCACCACAAAACCCACCGCCCCCGGGTCCACCCCCCCGTGGCCCGGGTCGAGCACCACAATCCTGGGAGGGGGGGCAGGCCTGGTGTTGGTGCGGCTGGGGGCTTGGGAGGCAGGCCGGTTCACCGTGAGCACGTCCACCACCAGCCGCCGGCGGGGCCCATCGTCCAGCAGGGTGGTCCTGACCTCCACCCCCGGCCTGAGGCGCACGAAGACCTGGGCCCCTTGGGGGGTGGGCACCACCTGGTAGGAGGCCACCTGGGGTGAGCCCACCTCGGTATCGCTAGGGCTTGGGGCCACGCCGGTAAAGCGCAGGGTAAGGGTGTCCGCGGTCTGGGCTATCTGGTACTGCGCCCTGGCGTCCAGGTCGAAGACCAGCCGGGTGTAACCCTCGTGCAGCCCCAAGCGGGGAAAAGCCAGCGCAAGGGGAAAAAACAGCACCAGAAAAGCAGACAATCGCATCTACCGCGAGTATAACGGGCTTTTCTGAGGAGTCCCAAAGGCTAGACTTAGGGTATGTTCGGCCTGTTTCGCAAGCCCGACGAACACGTAAAGCGGGAAGGGGATTCCGCTTTCCGGGTGCGGGTGCGCACCAAGCGCCACATGGAGGTGGTGGAGCTGCGCATCACCAAAGGCGGCGAAATCTCTGCTACCGACGAGGGAGGCTATTACGTGCGCAAGGTGGTCGTCTCGCCCCGCCACCTGGACCGGGCCGTTTTGGAAATCTGGTTCGACCGCGCCTACCGCCCGGTCCGCAAGGTGGTGGAGGGCGGCGAGCTGGTGCCCATTCGCGAGTGGAAAGACCCCTAGCGCAGCTCGTCCTCGAGGTTTTCCAAAAGCCGCCTGCTCTCGGTGGCGGTGCTATCCTCGCCAAGGCTGGGATAAACCCGCCGCCCCCCGCCGGTGCGCTCGAGCTGGGCCTGCATCTCGCGTAGGTCGATGTATCGGTCACACTGGTTGCGCAGCTCCAGGTCGGTGAGCTCGGGCACCCCCAGGAGGTGTATCTCCTTACCCATGGCCCTGAGGGCCGCCAAGGTATGGGCAAGGTCCCCCGAACCGCTGGCCAGCACCGCCCGCTCCCAGCGGGGCGCAGTCACCAGCAGATCGGTGGCAATCATGGCCTCAAAACGGGGGTCGCCGTGGGTTTCGCGGCTGCGCACGGTGTAGCCCATGAAGACGAGGGCGTCGAGGAATTTCTGCTGCCTCTCGTCGTTGCTGTCGGTCACAGGAGCGTAGTAAAAGGCGTTGTACAGCTCTTCGGGACGAGCAAAGACCCCGATGGCCTTCCGGTGGTCTATGTTCCACCCCAAACGCTTCGCCGCATCGTACATGTAAGACCCATCAATGAATAGCGCCGTTTTCATCTTTACACTTCCTACCAGCAGAGGGTCGCCCACTCCGCAAAGCGTGCATGATACACCCTTGCAGGCCGGAACACCATCCGGACCCTTCAGGCATCATGACCAAGCCGGACAGGGCCACCCCTTGCTCTGCCTTTTCCATCATGCGACATTCAAAGGCATTTTCCAAGCCGCGTAACGGAGCCCCCTAAACCGCCTCTCGCCCAAAGAACCCAGCCGCCTGGGCCTGTCGCGGAAACCAGGGTTTTACACTTCCAGCACCACCTTGCCGAATACCCGCCGCTCCTCCAGCAACCGGTGCCCATCGGCAGCCTGCGGCAGGGGCAGCACCGCACCTACCACAGGCTTGAGCCGGCCTTGAACCATCCAGCGCAAAATGGGGTACAGACGGCTCTTGGAGGCCATGGTGGAGCCTAGGATGGAAAGCTGGCGGTAGAAGATATGGGCAAGAGGGGTAAGGGCCTCGTAGCCGGAGGAGGCCCCCACCAGGCAGATGCGCCCGCCCCAGGCCGTGGCCTTGATTACGCCCTCCCAGTAGACCGCGCCGGTGTGGTCCACCACCGCATCGGCCCCCTTTCCGCCGGTAAGCCGCCGCACCTCCTTGAACCACTCGGGCTGGCTGTAGTCCACCACCTCGTCGGCCCCTAGGGCCCGGGCCTGGGCCAGTTTCGCCTCGCTGCCGGCCGCGGCGATGACCCGGGCCCCGTAGAGCTTGGCGATCTGGATGGCAGCCACCGAAACCCCCGAGCCCGCCGCCATCACCAGCACGTCCTCCCCCGGCCTTACCTGCAGCCTGTCCACCACCATCTGCCAGGCAGTAAGGAAAGTGAGGGGCACCGCGGCAGCCTCCACAAAGCTCAGATTTTCGGGCTTGGGCAACACGTTAGCCGCAGGTACCACCACGAACTCGGCGTACCCTCCCCAGCGGTGTTCCCCCAGAATCTGGTAGTCGGGGCAAAGGTTATCCTGCCCCGCCAAGCAACGCTCGCAGCGCCCGCAGGAAACCCCCGGGTTGACCACCACCGCCTGGCCCGGCACCAGGCCGCTCACCCCCGGCCCCACCGCCTCGACCACGCCGGCCACATCGCAGCCCAGGATGTGCGGCAAAGGAAGCTTGGGGCTGGCCACGCCCTTGCGCACCCAGATGTCCAGGTGGTTGAGGGCCACCGCCCTGACCTGGACCCGCACCTGGCCCGCTTCCGGCGGAGGGTCGGGCACCTCGCCGTACCGCAGGACCTCAGGCCCCCCCCGGGCCTCCATCCGCACGGCTCGCATACGCAGGGCCATTCTGACACCGGCGACGAGGAGCGTCAAACCCCAATAAAATGGCGGCGTGGAGCCCCTATCCGAAATCGAGGTGCGGGTGCTGGGCACCCTGATTGAAAAACAGTTCGCCACACCGGAGAACTACCCGCTGACCGAGAACGCCATCCGGCTCGGGGCCAACCAGAAGAACAACCGCAACCCGGTGATGAGCCTGAGCGAGGCCGAGGTGCGGGAAGCGCTGGACGCTCTACAGCGCAAAAAACTCTGCGGCATGTTCCGCGAGCCGGGGGCTCGAGCGCCCAAATACCGCCAGTTCCTGGACCGGGAGTACCGCCTGGACCCCCCGGCCACCGTGCTGATGGCCCTCCTGATGCTGCGGGGCCCCCAGACCCTGGGAGAGCTTCGGGCCAGGGCTGAGAGCATGAACCACCGCTTCGCCAGCCTGAAGGAGGTGGAGGCGGTGATCGAGCGGCTGATGGAGCTGGCCCCCCAGCCCCTGGTGACCCGCCTCGAGCGCCGGCCCGGCGAGCGGGAGGCCCGCTACGCCCACCTGCTGGCAGGCGCACCCTCGCCGGTAGTACCGGCAGAGGCCAAGAGCGAGCTGGAAAAAAGGGTGGAGGCCCTCGAGGCCGAGCTGCGGGAGTTGCGCCGGTGGGTGGAGGAGCTAATAAAAAAAGGCGCCCCGTAGGGCGCCTTCATACCTTGGAAGGGAAGGACCCGCAGGATATCTCCTTAGAAAGGAGGTGATCCAGCCGCACCTTCCGGTACAGCTACCTTGTTACGACTTAGCCCCAGTCATGAGCCTTACCCTAGGCGCCTGCCTGTGGCTCCCAGCGACTTCAGGTAAAGCCCAC
>NZ_QQSV01000012.1 GCF_003351145.1 Meiothermus sp. QL-1
GCCGGGGTGGAGACCCTGGTGGTGCTGATGGGGGTAAGCCAGCGGCAACAGCTGGCCGCCCAGCTCATCGCCCTGGGGCGGCCGCCGGCTGAGCCGGTGGCCTTCATTGAACGGAGCAGTACCCCCAAGGAGCGGGTGGTGGAGGCCACCTTAGCCCAGGTGGCCCAAGGAGAGGTCGCCGTGGAGGCCCCCGCTGTGTGGGTAATAGGGGAAGTGGTGCGCTGGCGGGGTTTACTTTCGGCCAAAGCCTTTTTAGGAGGTACCCATGCACACGATCAACCGTCGGAAACTGCTTAAGGGCGCCACGGCCCTGGCCCTTACGGGCCTGATGCGGGGCCGGGCTCAGGGCAGCAAGCTCAAGGTGGGGTTCATCGCCCTAACCGATGCCGCCCCCGTGATCATGGCCCAGGAATGGGGGCTTTACAAGAAGCATGGCCTCGAGGTGGAGGTCACCAAGGAGGCTTCCTGGCCCACCACCCGGGACCATCTCCTGAATGGGGAGATTGTCGCTGCGCACTGCCTTTTTAGCCTGCCCATCTCGGTTTACCTGGGCATCGGCGGCCCCGCCGGACGGGTGCTGCCCATCGGGATGGTACTCAACAACAATGGCCAAGCCATCACCCTTTCGCAGCAGGACTTTGGCGGCAAAGTAGGCTTTAAGGACTTGGAGGGTGCCAGGAAGGCCATCCTGGCCAAAAAGGCTGAGGGCAGGCCCCTCACCTTTGCCATGACCTTCCCCGGCGGCACCCACGACATGTGGCTGCGCTACTGGCTGGGGGCCTGCGGGGTCAACCCGGTGAGGGATGTCAAGATCATCCCCGTGCCCCCACCCCAGATGGTGGCCAACATGAGCGTGGGGAACATGGATGGCTACTGCGTGGGGGAGCCGTGGAACGGGGTGGCGGTGCGGGAGGGCATCGGCTTCACCGCCTTAGCCACGCAAGATATTTGGAAACACCACCCCGAGAAGGCCCTGGTTTTCAACAACGAGTTCTTTTCCCGGCGAAGGGATGAGGCCAAGGCCCTGGCCAAAGCGGTGCTGGAGGCCTGTAGGCTCCTAGACCAGCCCGCAGCCCGGCGGGAGGCGGCCAAGGTGATTGCCCAGCGCCCCTACGTCAACGCCCCCGCCGAGGTAATTGACGCACGGCTGCAGGGGGTGTACGAGCTGGGGGGAGGCCTCGGACGCAAAAACTACACCGACGACATGATGCTCTTTTACCGGGGCGGCCAGACCACCTTCCCCCGCAAGGCCCATGCCATCTGGTTCATGGCCCAGTACCGCCGCTGGGGGCTTGTCAAAGAGGCCCCTGATTACGAGAAGGTGGCCGAGAGCCTAGTGCGCCAGGACTTCTACCTCGAGGTAGCCCGGGAGCTCAAAATACCCATCCCCAACGACGACATGCAGCCCCTGACGGGTTTCATCGACGGGGTGGTCTTCGACCCCAAGAACCCCGAGGCCAGCCTGGCCAGGTACAAGGTGCGGGAGCTTTAGGAGATCGTATGGAACGGATTACCGTAGCTAGACCCCCTGCTAATGGCTTTCGCTTGCCCCGCTGGGTTGCCGGGGTGCTCGGCCCTGTTGCGGGCTTCCTGTTCTTCGGCCTCTTGTGGTACCTGCTGAGCCACACCGTAGCCCCCAAGGTGCCCGATCCCCTGGCCACCCTGGGCACCCTGTGGGAGATGGTGCGCAGCCCCTTCTACGACAACGGCCCCAACGACAAGGGCATTGCCATCCAACTGGCCACCTCGCTCTACCGGGTGGGGCTGGGCTTTTTGATTGGGATCGCCATTGCCCTGCCGGTGGGGGTGCTCATCGGGGCCTCGGAGGCCTTGTACAAGGCCCTCAACCCGGTGGTGCAGCTCCTGCGCCCGGTCTCGCCTTTGGCCTGGTTTCCGGTGGGGCTGGCGGCCTTCGCTGCTTCGGAAAAGGCCGCGGTCTTCGTCATCGCCATCTGCTCCTTATGGCCCACCTTGATCAACACCGCGGTGGGGGTGGCCTCGGTGCCCGAGGACTACAAGAACGTGGCCCGGGTCTTCCGCTTCTCGCCCTGGAAGTACCTGACCCGGGTGCTCCTGCCCTATGCCCTGCCCTACGTGCTCACCGGCTTCCGCTTAGGGCTGGGCATCGCCTGGATGGTGATTGTGGCGGCGGAGATGCTCTCGGGGGGCACCGGGGTGGGCTTCTTCATCTGGGATAGCTACAACGCCTTGGATCTGGAGCGGGTGATGGCGGCCATTTTGCTGATTGGTTTGGTGGGCTGGGCCATTGACAGCGCGCTCAGCTACCTGCACCGCAAGGCGCTGTCCTAGGGGGGAGGGTATGGGTTACCTGCTGCTATCGGAAGTGGGCAAGCGGTTTGGCGACTATGTGGCGGTGGAGAACTTTAGCCTGCGGGTGGCCCAGGGCGAGGTGGTCTCGCTCATCGGACACTCGGGCTGCGGCAAGTCCACGGTGCTCTCCATGGTGGCCGGGCTTATTTCCCCCAGCTCTGGGCAGATTACCCTGGAGGGCCACCCCCTCAAGGGCCCCGGCCCCGACCGGGGGGTGGTCTTCCAGAACTACTCCCTTCTGCCCTGGCTTTCGGTCTACCAGAACGTTTACCAAGCAGTAGATGCGGTACACCGCGACCTGACCGCAGAGGAAAAGGTTCGCCTGTGCGAGAAATTCCTGCGCATGGTCAGGCTCTGGGAGCACCGGCACAAACGGCCGGGCCAGATCTCCGGGGGCATGAAGCAGCGCACGGCCATTGCCCGGGCCCTGGCCATCAACCCCAAGGTGCTGCTGTTGGACGAGCCCTTTGGTGCGCTAGACGCCCTGACCCGCGCCGCCTTACAGGATCAGCTCCTTGCCATCTGGGACGCTACCCTAGAGGACGAGCTGCTTAGGGCTTTGTGGGGCGAGGAGCGCAAGACCATCCTGCTGGTTACCCATGACATCGACGAGGCCATCTACCTATCCGACCGCATCGTGGTCATGACCAATGGTCCCCGGGCCACGGTGGGCGAGGTGGTGGAGGTGCCCCTGCCCCGCCCTCGCGAGCGCCGGCAGATGCTGGAAAGCCCCCGCTACGTGGAGCTGAAGGAACACCTGCTCTACCTCCTAACTGAAAAATACGGCCACCGCGAGGCCGCTTGAAGGAGGCCCAAGATGACAAAGCGCTTGGTGGTGATCGGCAACGGCATGGTGGGGCACAAGTTCATCGAGACCCTATGCCAAGAGCCCCACGGATTCCAGATCGCTGTCTTCTGCGAGGAGCCCCACCTGGCCTACGACCGGGTGCACCTGAGCCACTACTTCCAGACCCCCCGCCCGAACCTGAGCCTGGCCGACCCCGAGACCTACCGGGCCTGGGGGGTGGAGGTGATCCATGCCCGGGCCGAGGCCATTGACCGCGTGCCGCGGGTGGTGAAGGCGGGGGGCCTCGAGGTTCCCTACGACCTCCTGGTGCTGGCCACCGGCTCCTATCCCTTCGTACCGCCCGTGGAGGGCCGCGAGCTGGAGGGCTGTTTTGTCTACCGCACCCTAGAAGACCTGGCCCGCCTCGAGGCCTACGCCCCAAAGGCCCAGACGGGGGTGGTGGTGGGCGGGGGGCTTTTGGGCCTGGAGGCCGCTGGGGCCCTCCAGGCTTTGGGACTGAAGGTCCATGTGGTGGAGCTCGCCCCCAGGCTCCTGCCCCAGCAGGTGGACGAGCTGGGGGGCAAGCACCTGCTGCGGCAGGTGAAGGCCCTGGGCATCGAGGTGCACCTGGGCAAGGCCACCCGGCGTATCCTGGGCCCGCAGGGGCGGGTAAAAGCCATTGAGTTTGCTGACGGGGAGGTGTTGGAAGCCGATTTGGTGGTCTTTGCGGCGGGCGTCAGGCCCCGGGACGAGCTGGCCCGCCAGGCCGGCCTGGAGGTGGGCGAGCGGGGCGGGGTGGTGATTGACGATTGCTGCCGCACCTCCGACCCCCAGATCTACGCCATCGGGGAGTGCGCCCTGCACCGGGGGCGCATCTACGGCCTGGTGGGCCCGGGATACCAGATGGCCAAGGTGCTGGCCGATGTGCTTCTGGGCAGGGAAAGCCGCTTCACCGGGGCGGATACCTCCACCCGGCTCAAGCTTTTGGGGGTGGAGGTGGCCAGTTTTGGCGATGCCCTGGCACAAACCCCGGGCGCAGCGGAGGTCATCTACACCGATTTCGCCAAAGGCCATTACAAAAAGCTGGTTCTCTCCGCCGAGGGCCGGCTTCTGGGTGGGATTTTGGTGGGAGATACCACAGCCTACCCCACCCTGCACGGCCTCCTGGGCCAGCCCATCGAACACCCCGAACACCTCCTCCTACCCCCCGGCGAGGCGCCCTTGCCCCAACCCGCCCATGCCCGGGTATGCAACTGCCTGGGGGTGAGCCGGGAGCAAATCCGTGAGGCCGTGCGGGCCGGGGCCCGCGACCTGGCGGCCCTCAAGAAGGCCACCCAGGCCGGCACCGGCTGCGGCGGCTGCGTGCCGGCGATGAAGGGCATCCTGCAGGAGGAGCTAAAGGCCCTGGGCGAGGCGGTGAACCACCACCTGTGCGAGCACTTCCCCTTCAGCCGGGCCGAGCTCTTCGACATCATCCGGGTGATGGGCTACCGCACCTTCGAGGAGGTGCTCAAAGGACACGGCCGCGGGCTAGGGTGCGAGGTCTGCAAGCCCGCGGTGGCCTCCATCCTGGCCTCGCTGCACAACGAGTACATCCTCAAGGACGAGCACCTCCCCCTACAGGACACCAACGACCGCTTTTTGGCCAACATCCAGCGCGACGGCACCTACTCCGTGGTGCCCCGCATTCCCGGCGGGGAGATTACCCCGGATAAGCTCATGGCCATCGCCCAGGTGGCCAAGAAGTACGGGCTTTACACCAAAATCACCGGCGGGCAGCGCATAGACCTCTTCGGCGCCCAGCTCCACCAGCTCCCCCAGATCTGGGCCGAGCTGGTGGCCGCGGGGTTTGAGTCCGGGCACGCCTACGGCAAGGCCCTGCGTACCGTAAAAAGCTGCGTGGGCAGCACCTGGTGCCGCTACGGGGTGCAGGACTCGGTGGGCCTGGCCATCCGGCTGGAGAACCGCTACAAGGGGCTGCGGGCCCCCCACAAGATCAAGGCCGCGGTCTCGGGCTGCGTGCGCGAGTGCGCCGAGGCCCAGAGCAAGGACTTCGGCGTGATTGCCACCGAGCGGGGCTGGAACCTGTACGTCTGCGGCAACGGGGGTGCGAAGCCCCGCCACGCCGACCTTTTGGCCGCAGACCTGGACGAGGAAACCCTGGTCCGCTACATAGACCGCTTCTTGATGTTCTACATCCGCACCGCCGACCACCTGCAGCGCACCAGCGTGTGGCTGGAGAAGCTAGAGGGGGGAATTGAGTATCTGCGGCAGGTGATTGTGGAGGACAAGCTGGGAATTTGTGCCGAACTCGAGGCCCAGATGGCCCGGATTGTGGCCAGCTACCAGGATGAGTGGGCCGCCACCCTAAAAGACCCGGAAAAGCTCAAGCGCTTCCGCCACTTCATCAACTCCGACGACCCCGACGAGAACATCGTGCGGGTGGAGGAGCGCGGCCAGTACCGCCCGGCCTACGACTTTGAGCGGCTGGAGGCCCTGCCCATGGCCCAGGGGGGTTCCCATGGCTAAACTGCGCTGGGTTCGGGTCTGCTACCTGGAGGATATCCTCGAGGGCACCGGGGTCTGCGCCAAGGTAGAGGGGGAGCAGGTAGCCATATTTCGCCTGGAGGGCCAGCTCTATGCCCTTTCCAACCACGACCCCTTTACCCGGGCCAACGTGCTCAGCCGGGGCCTGCTGGGCAACCACGGCGAGCGGCGCACGGTGGCCTCCCCGCTGCTCAAACACCGCTTCGACCTGAGGAGTGGCGAGTGCCTGGACGACCCCCAGGTGCGCCTTCCCACCTATGCCGTTCGGTGCGAGGAGGGGGAGGTGTGGGTGGGGGTGCCGGTGGAGGAGGATGAACCGGTCTCCATCTAGGCCTCTAGAGGGCATGCGCTTTGCCCTGTGCGGCCCGCGCAGGGCAGCCGACCTGGCCCTGATTCTGGAAAAACAGGGGGCTGTGGCTTTGCATCGGCCCACGGTGAGGACCATTCTGGCGCCGCCGGAGGTGCTACAGGCCCGGCTTAGCAAGCTGGTTTACCAGGGGGCCGACTGGGTCATCTTTACCAGCGGGGCGGGGGTGGAGGAGCTTCACCGCCAGGCCGAGGCCCTGGGGCTTTGGGAAGCGGTGTATGCCCGATTGAAGCAGAGCAAACTGGCCCAGCGCGGCTACAAGTCCGACCGGGCGCTGCGCCAGCGGGGGTTGCAGGCGGTGGCCTGGGATGAGGATGGCACCGTGGACGGGCTTATCGAGGCCTTGAGGGCCCATCCGCTGGCAGGGCTGCAGGTTTTCGTCCAGCTCTACGGCCAGCCCGCCCCCCGGCTGGTGCGCTTCTTGAAGGAGCAAGGGGCCGGCGTGGAGGAGCTGATGCCCTACCGGCACATCCCGGCCAGCGAGGCGGCCTTGGATAGGCTTATCCTCGAGGTTCTGGAAGGGGAGCTGGACGCCCTGGTTTTTACCAGCCAGCCCCAGGTGGATTACCTGCTGGCCCACGCAGAGAAGACCGGCCAGTTCTGTCGTTTGCAGGCCGCTTTTGAGCGAGTCTGGGCCCTTGCCATCGGGCATATCACCGCTATTCCCCTGCAGGAGGCAGGCATACGCTGCTGGTATCCCCGCGTCGAGCGGCTGGGGGCCTTGGTGACGGAGTTCGCCCGGTTCATGGCCCAACGGCGCGGCCCCCTTTGACCAGCCCGACCCCGGCGTGCTATCCTCGAGCCTGCGCGCCGGGGAGTAGCGCAGTCTGGTAGCGCATCTGCTTTGGGAGCAGAGGGTCGCTGGTTCGAATCCAGTCTCCCCGACCATGAAGCACCGCGCGGGAGTAGCTCAGTTGGCAGAGCGTCAGCCTTCCAAGCTGAATGTCGCGGGTTCGAATCCCGTCTCCCGCTCCAAAGGAGCCGCCATGTGGCGGCTTTTTTGTGACAGTTTTGTGACACTTTTTTGGAGTACTTGCGACTGATAATCAGTTGTGTATGGAGCGATTGGCGCTCATCGGGGTCTCCCAGCGACGGGGGGGCAGTGCGGCCCTGGCTGCCTGGAACGCCTGGCTGCAAGCCCCCCTCGAGTTTCCCCCTGGGTGGGTGCGGGAGCACGTGCGCCTTCTGACCTGCAACCGCAGCGAGCTGGTGCTGGCCCTGGAAGAGGGGGTGGGGCTCGAGGCCCTGCGCCAGCGGCTCATTCCCCCCCACCTGCCCCGGGGCTATGCCTTTGCCGGGGAGGCTGCGCTGGAGCATCTGGCCCGGGTGGCGGCCTCGCTGGACTCGGTCAACCCCGGTGAGGACCAGATCATGCAGCAGGTGCGCCAGGCCTTTGAGGCCGCGCGCCGGGCCGGCACTGTGGGGCCGGTGACCAGCTTCGCCTTTCAGCATGCCCTTCGGATTGCCAAGCGGGTGCGCCGTGAGGTGGCGCTGGCCCCGGCCCAGACCTCGCTTTTCAGTCTGGCGAGACCCGCGCTGGAAGCAATTCTGCCCCGCCCAGCCCGGGTGGCGGTGGTGGGGGTAGGAAAGATGGGCACCCTGGCCGCCCGCAGCCTGGCTGCCTTGCCCGGGGTAGAGCTCTGGCTGGTGAACCGCACCCCCGAAAGGGCGCAGGCGCTGGCCGAGGAGCTGGGAGGGCGTTGCATGGCGTTGGAGGTTTTTCTGGCCTCCCCGCCCTCCCTGGACGCGGTGGTCGCGGCCACCCCGGTGGCGGGGCTTCTGGGATGGGCCTTCTTCCGCCGGCAGCCAGGGCTAAAGGCGGTGGTGGACCTGGGCATGCCCAAGAACGTGGTGGCCGAGGCCGTGGGGGAAGCGGTGCTTTTCGATTTGGAGCATTTGCAGCGGCTGGGTGAGGAGCGCCGGGCCCGCCTCAAGGCTGATCTGGCTCGAGCCGAGGGGATCGTGCTCGAGGAAGTGGAGCAGGTGGTGGCCGAGTGGGCTGAGCGGGCCATCGCCCCCGCTATAGCCCGGATGCGCGCAGCCTACCGCCGCACCCTGGAGGAGCTGGTGGGGGAGCTGGTGGAGCCCGAGCTTCTGGACCGGCTGGCCCACCGTTTCGCCCACTTCCCCGTAAAGGGCCTGCGGGGGCTGGCCCGCCGGCATGGAACCGAAGCGGCCCAGACCTTTCTAGAGGCTGCTGGCCTTGTGGAGGTAGGACATGAGTAGGGTGCGCCTGGCCACGCGGGGCAGCCGGCTGGCCCTCCTGCAGGCGGGCTGGGTCGCGGAGCGCCTCCGTCAACAGGGGGTAGAGGTCGAGCTGGTGGTGGTGGAGACCCAGGGCGACCGGGAGCGGCTGCCTTTTGCCCAGATGCAGGGCCAGGGTTTTTTCACCAAGGCCGTGCAGGAGGCTGTGTTGCGGGGCCAGGCCGATATGGCGGTGCACTCCTACAAGGACCTGCCGAGCGCCCGCCCGGAGGGGCTGGTGATTGCGGCTGTCCCCTCACGCGAGGACCCTCGGGAGCTGCTCTTAGCGCGGCCAGAGGTGGTGGATGAGGCAGCCCCTGGCCTGCCTCTGTGCAAGGGGGTGCGGGTGGGAAGCAGTGCAGCCCGCCGCCAGGCCCAGCTTCGTGCCCTGCGGCCCGACCTGGAACCGGTGGAGCTGCGCGGCAACGTGCCCACCCGTGTCGAGAAGCTCGCTAGGGGCGAGTATGGGGCCATTCTGCTGGCCTACGCGGGGGTGCGCCGGCTGGGGCTGGACTTAAGTCCCTTTTTCGCCCGGGTGTTGCCCCCTACCCTGTGGGTACCGGCCCCGGCCCAGGGCGCGCTGGCGCTGGAGTGCCGCCAGGACGATGAAAAGATGAAAGCCCTGCTGAAGCCCCTGGACGATCCCCAGGCCCGCAGAACCGTGGCTGCTGAGCGGGGGCTTATGGCGCGGCTGGCGGGGGGGTGTCAGCTGGCCCTAGGCGCCTACGCCCGCGAGCTGGCGGAGGGCCTGGAGCTTTGCGCCTGGTACGCGGGCCGGCTCTACCAAGCCCAGGGCTCCAGCCCGGAGGTGGTGGCCCAGGCCGTCTTCGAGCAGATTCGCCAGGAGAACCCGGAGGTGGCATGCGCATCGCCCTGACCCAGTCCGAAGGCCGTCTGGCTGGTTTAGAAGAGCGGCTTGCCGCCCTGGGGCTCGAGGTGCTCCGGGTGCCGCTGGTGGCCACCCAGAGTCTTTCCGCCGACCTCTCACCCCTCGAGGACTGCCCCTGGTGGCTCTTCACCAGTGCAGCGGCGGTCGAAGGGGTAAGGGCGAACGGGGCAAGCCTGGGGGGCCGCCTTCTGGGGGCGGTGGGCCAGGCCACCCGGCGGGCTTTGGAGGAGGCCGGGGGACAGGTGGGGTTGGTTGCCCCATTGGAGAACGCAAAGAGCCTGGCCGAGGCCTTTTTAGCCCGGCGCCCTTCGGGCCCGGTGGGCTGGCCCCGGGGCCGCCGGGCGGGGCCTCTTCTGGAAGAGCGGCTTAGGGCTGCGGGCTACCTTGTGCGCAGCGTGGTGGTCTACGAAACCCGCACCCTGGCCTGGCCCCAGGGGCTGCCCGCGCCCGACTTAGTCCTTCTGGCCAGCCCCTCGGCGGTGGAGGCCCTGCCCGAGGCGATAGGCCGCAGCGCCCGCTGCCTGGCCATAGGGCCTGCTACCGCCAGGGCGCTGGCGGCGCGGGGGCTGGCCCATACCCTTTTGCCCAGGCCCAGCGTGGAAGCCGTTTTGGAGGCGGTGCGCTGTTTTCGAGGTGACCCATGCTCGACCTAAAACCCCCTGAAACCCTTTTAGAGCTTCCCGTCCGGCCCCGTCGGCTGCGCCAGAGCGCTGTCTTGCGCGAAAGCGTGGCCGAGACCCACCTGCGCCCCGCCGACTTCATCCTGCCCTTTTTCGTTACCCCGGGCCAGAAGGTGGCCGAGCCTATTGCTGCTCTGCCAGGGGTCTACCGCCACAGCGTGGATGGCTTTTTGCGCCAGGCCGAGCGAGCCCTCGGGCTTGGGGTCAGGTCGCTCCTTCTATTCGGGGTTCTGCCCGAGGCGGCCAAAGACCCCTTGGGGCGAAGCGCAGCCGACCCTGCCGGCCCTGTGCCCCAGGCCATTCGCGCGGCGCGGGCGGCCTTTGGGGAGGAGGTGGTGATCTACACCGATGTCTGCCTTTGCGCCCACACCACCCACGGCCACTGCGGGGTGCTGAAGGAAACCCCACGGGGGGTGCGGATCGACAACGACGCCTCTTTGCAGCGGCTCGCGGCCATGGCCCTGGCCCACGCCGAGGCCGGGGCCGACTTCGTGGCTCCATCGGACATGATGGATGGGCGGGTGGCCTATCTCCGGCGGGCCCTCGACCAGGCGGGCTACAGCGAGGTGGGCATCCTCTCCTACGCCGTCAAGTACGCCAGCGCCTTCTACGGCCCTTTCCGCGAGGCGGCCAAAAGCGCCCCCAGCTTTGGCGACCGCAAGACCTACCAGATGGACATCCGCAACGCCCGGGAGGCCCTGCGCGAGGCTGCGCTTGATGAGACTGAGGGGGCCGACATGCTCATGGTCAAGCCGGCTTTGGCCTACCTGGACATCCTGGCCCGGCTGCGCCCCCAGACCCAACTGCCTCTGGTGGCCTACCAGGTGAGCGGGGAGTACGCCATGCTCAAGGCCGCGGCCCGGGCTGGGGCCCTGGACGAGGCTTTGGCGGTGCGGGAGACCCTTTTGGCCATCAAGCGGGCTGGGGCTGACCTGATTGTGAGCTACTACGCCTTGGAGGCTTTCGAGTTAGGGTGGCTTTAGTTGGCGATGCGGCGCTTTTTTTTCCAACATCGGGTCTGGCTGGCCTTTGGCCTGGTGGTGGGCTTTTTGCTGGTCCAGGTGACCTGGTGGCTCACCTTCCAGCGCAACTACATCCAGCAGAACATCGAGTACGCCGAGACCGCCTGGCTGCAGGAGGCCGCCTTGGTGCAGAGGCTCTGGGCCGCCACCGCTCCCGAGGAGCGCCCGGCTCTCCTGGCTGAGCTCAAAGAGGCCTTTCCCCACCTCGAGGTCGATGGGGAAAGGGTTTACGTGAGGCCCGAGCGGCTGGCGGCCTACCGGGCTGAGCAGATGCGCTATTTGCGCATGTTCGCCTTTGAGGGGCCGGTCTTCCTGCTGGTGATGCTTTTGGGGCTTTACCTCATTGGCCGGAGCCTTCGGCGCGAGCATGAGTACAAGCGGCGCCAACAGAACTTTCTGATGGCCGCCTCGCACGAGTTCCGCACCCCCCTGAGCACCCTGCGCCTTTTGGCCCAGACCCTGCAGATGCGCGAGCTGCCCCGGGAAAAAGCGCTTTCCTACCTGACCCACATGACCCACGAGATAGACCGTCTGGAGGACCTGACCGAGCGCCTTCTGGCCACCTCGAGGCTGGCCCAGGGGCTGGGCCGGGTGGAGCCCCGGCTGGAGGACCTGAACCAGGCCGTGGGGCGCTGCTTGGCCCGGCAGCAAAGCGCCCTCCAGGCTCGGGGGGCCACCCTTTACTTCGAGCCGGCTCCCCTCCCCCTTCCGGTGGCCCTTGACCCCGAGGCCTTTGCTTTGGTGCTTTCCAACCTGCTCGAGAATGCAGTGAAGTATAGCCCCGGCCCGGAAAAACCGGTCTGGGTGCGCCTGCGGGCCGATAGGGGCCAGGCGGTGCTGGAGGTGGAGGACCGAGGGGTGGGCCTGCCCAAAGGAGAGCTGGAGCAGATCTTCGAGCCCTTCTACCGGGTGGGGGACGAGGCCACCCGCCGCACACGGGGGCTGGGCCTGGGGCTTTACCTGGTGAAGAGCCTCACCGAGCTGCTGGGGGGGCGGGTGCGGGCCGAGGCCTTGCCCGAGGGCAGCCGCTTCGTGCTGAGCTTTCCGCTGGGGGCCCTGGATGCGGCCCTGGAGAGGAGGCCCGCGTGAGGTCCAAGGTGCTGTTGGTAGAGGACGAGCCGGCGCTGGCCGCCGCTTTGGCCGACAACCTGGAGGGGGAGGGCTACGTGGTGGAGGTGGCCCCGGACGGCCCCACAGCCCTTGCTCGCTGGGCCGACTGGAACCCCGACCTGGTGGTGCTGGATGTGATGCTTCCGGGGGTGAATGGGCTTCAGGTTTGCCAGCGGATGCGGGCTTTGGGCCACACCACCCCGGTGCTCTTCCTCTCGGCCAAAGGGGCCCCTGAGGAACGGGTGGAGGGGCTGCGGGTGGGGGGCGACGACTACCTGGCCAAACCCTTCCACCTGCCGGAGTTTTTGCTCCGGGTAAAAAACCTCCTGCGCCGCCGGGCCGAGGCCCCCATGGCCTACGAGTTCGGCGGCCACCGCATCGACTTTCGCTCCTGGACAGTCCACCTCAAGGACGGCCGCAAGGAGGCCTTGAGCGAGCGCGAGATGGCCATCCTCCGCCTGCTCATCGAGCGCGCCGGGGAGGTGGTGAGCCGCGACGAGATTCTGGACCGGGTCTGGGGCCAGGAGGTCTTTCCCAGCAGCCGCACCATCGACAACTTCGTGCTGCGCCTGAGGCGAATCTTCGAACCCGACCCGGCCCATCCGGTGCACTTCCACACCGTCTGGGGGGTGGGCTACCGCTTCACCCCCGAGCCCGAGTTCACATCCAAGGAGCCCGCGTGACAGAAGCTCGAACAACCGCCAGCCTCTTTCTTCGCGCCCTGCTGGGGGAAGACACCCCCCGGGCCCCCATCTGGCTCATGCGCCAGGCTGGGCGTTACCTGCCTGAGTACCGGGCCATCAAGGAGAAGGCCACCTTCTGGGAGATGGTGCGCACCCCTGAGCTGGCCGCGGAGATCACCCTCCAGCCCCTGTGCCGCTTTTCGCTGGACGCGGCCATCCTCTTCAGCGACATCATGACCCCCCTGCCGGCCATGGGCCTGCGCATCGAGTTCAATCCGGGCCCGGTGGTGGCCGAGCCGCTGCGAACCCCAGCCCAGCTCGAGGCCCTGGAGGTGCCCGAGGCCGAGGCCATCGCGCCCTTTGTGGCCGAGGCCATCCGGCTGGTGCGCAAGGAGCTCGGCGGCAAGCCCGTGGCCCTCATCGGCTTTGGCGGGGCGCCCCTGACCCTGGCCGCCTACCTGGTGCAGGGGGCCGGGTCCAAAGACTTCGAGGACTTTCGGGCCTTTTTGCGCCAGGAGCCCCGGTTGGCCCACCGCCTGCTGGAAAAGCTCACCCTGCTCTCCATCCGCTACCTGCGGATGCAGGCGGCGGCGGGGGCGGAGGCCATCCAGCTTTTCGATACCTGGGCCGGCCTGCTCGACCCCGAGGCCTACCGCACCTTCGCCCTGCCCTACCACCGGCGGGTGCTGGAGGCGCTGGAAGTGCCCCGGCTCTATCTGGCGGTGGGGGCCAGCCACCTCTACCCCCTCGTGGCCGAGCTGCCCTGCGAAGGGGTGAGCGTGGACTGGCGGCTGCCCCTAAGCCAGGTGCGCCCCCTTTTCCCCGGTCGCGCCCTGCAGGGCAACCTCGACCCCGCGGTGCTCCTGGCTCCACCGGAGGTCATTGCCCAGGAGGCCCGCAGGGTGCTCCAGGCTGGCCTGGGAGGGGCCCACATCTTCAACCTAGGCCACGGCCTTTTGCGCACCACCCCCCCTGAGCATGTGGCCCACCTGGTGGAGGTGGTGCACGCCTTTGACCGGCGTTCGGAGGTGCTATGAGCGAGAAAGAGACGCGCGAATACAGGGAAAAGGAAACCCGGCGTATGGTAGACCTGGACCCGGCAGGGCTTCTGAGCCGCAAGGCCCCCGACCGGGCCAAGCGGCAGTTCATGAACTACGCCTTCTTCAAGCTAGACCCGGCCTTTCGCCGACAGGGCCGTGAGGCCATCGAGCAGGCCAAGGCCGAGTTCGCCGAGGTATGCGAGCGCTGGGCGAAGCGGGGTGAGGGCTTCATCCTGCGCACCTACAGCCTGGTGGGCCTCAGGGCCGACGTGGACTTCATGCTCTGGCGCATCAGCTTCAATGTGCCCGACTTCCAGGCCATGCAGCGCGAGCTGAACCGCACCGCTCTGGCCGCCTACCTGCACCAGCCCTACTCGTTTCTCTCCATGCAGAAACGCTCGCTCTACGTGGACCGCTTCAACCCCGAGGGGGAGGGGGTGGAGTTGTTGCCGGGGCAGGGGCGCTACCTGTTCGTCTACCCCTTCATCAAGACCAGGGCCTGGTACAACCTCTCCCCCCAGGCCCGCCAGGGCATGATGGACGAGCACATCTACGTCTCGGCCCCGTTCACCGGGGTCACCCTCAACACCTCCTACTCCTATGGCATCGACGACCAGGAGTTCGTGGTGGCCTTCGATTCCGACTACCCCCAGGAGTTTTTGGACCTGGTCCACCGTCTGCGCTTTACCGAGGCCAGCCAGTACACCCTGAAGGACACCCCCATGTTCACCTGCCTGCGCAAGGAGATTCGGGAGGTTCTGGACGATCTGGCCTGAAGCGAGGTGTGCGGATGAACGTGCTTTTGATGGCCTACGGCACCCCCTACCGGCCTGAGGAGATTGGGCCCTACTACACCGATATCCGGCGCGGGCGGCCCCCCAGCCCGGAGCTTTTGGCCGAACTCGAGGCGCGCTACCAGCAGATTGGCCGAAGCCCCCTGAACGAGATTACCTTCGCCCAGGCGGTGCGGCTCGAGGCGGCCCTGAACGCCAGCCTGCCGCTCTACCCCAGGCCCTTTCAGGTCCCCCCCGGCCCCAGGGTCCGGGGCCCGGCCAGGGTCTACGTGGGCACCAAGCACTGGCACCCTTTCATCGCCGAGGCGGTGCGGGCCATGGCCGAGGACGGGGTGAGGCAGGCGGTGGGCATCGTGGCCGCCCCGCACTACTCCGCCCGCAGCATCGCCGAGTACCGCGAGAAGGTGGAGCAGGCTTTAGCGGAGCTGGGCCACCCTTTTGAGTTCCGCATGGTGGAGGCCTACCCCGAGCACCCCCTTTACATCGAGGCCCTTTGCCGGCGGGTGCTGGAGCAGCTCTGGCAGCTTCGCGAGCCGCACCGGGCTCTTTTCCTCTTTACCGCCCACTCCATTCCCGAAAAGTCGGCCGCAGATGGGGTCTACCAGGCGCAGGTGCGGGCCACGGCGGCCGGGGTGGCCCGGCAGCTTGGCCTAGCCCGCTGGGATGTGGCCTGGCAGTCGGCGGGGCGCACGCCCGAGCCCTGGATTGGCCCCGACATAAACGAACGCCTGGAGGAGGCCGCGGCGGAGGGCTACGGCGAGGTGGTGGTCACGGCGGTGGGCTTTCCCTCGGACCACCTCGAGGTCTTCTACGACCTCGACTACGAGGCCCAGAACACCGCCACCCGGCTCGGCCTGCGGCTCCTGCGCACCCGCAGCCTGAACGCTGACCCCGACTACATCGAGGTGCTGCGCAACCTGGTGGTGGCGGAGTGGGCCCGCTTTGAGGTGGCCGAAAGGGTGGTTTAGCATGGCCCACCTGGCGGTGGTGGGGGGAGGCATGGCGGGCCTTTCGGCCGCCTTTTACGCCAGGGAAGCGGCCCCTCACCTGAGGATAACCCTGCTGGAGGCCGAGCCCCGCCTGGGCGGCAAGGTGCTCACCGCGCTCGAGGATGGCTTCGTGGTGGAAGGCGGTCCCGATGCGGTGGTGCGCTACAAGCCCTGGGCCCTCTCGCTCATGCGGGCCTTGGGCCTGGAGGGAGAGTGGGTGGGCACCCTGCCGGCGCGGCCCTCGGCCCTGATCCACGATGGCCGGGCGGCCCGGCCCATTCCCGAAGGGCTGCAGATGGTGGTGCCGGGCAATCTGTGGGCCCTGGCCAGAAGCCCCCTGCTGAGCCCCCTGGGCAAGGCCCGGGCGCTTTTGGACCTGGTCTGGCCCAAGGGCTCCCCCGGGGACGAGGCCTTTGGCGATTTCATAAAGCGCCGGTTGGGGCGGCAGGTTTGGGAGCGGCTGGTGGCCCCTCTCTCGGGCGGCATTTACGGGGGCGACCCGGCCGAGCTTTCCACCCTGGCGGCCTTTCCCCAGCTCAAGGCCCTCGAGCAGGAGCACGGCAGCCTGATCCGGGGGGCCATGGTTCAGCGCAGGCTGCGGGGCAGCCGCGAGGCCGGGCAGCTGTTCGTCTCGCTCAGGAGCGGCCTGGGGGGCTTGGTGCGGGCCCTGGAGGCCCGGCTGGCCGGCGTAGAGGTTCGGCTTGGTGCCCCTGTGGTGGGGCTCGAGCAGGCCGGGGGCTGGCAGCTTTACACCCCTGAGGGCTCGCTGCAGGCCGATGCCGTGGTGCTGGCCGTGCCAGCAGGGCCTGCGGCGCGGTTGCTGGAAAAACTTGCCCCCGAGGCAGCCCACGCCCTACAGAGCATTCCCTACGGCACTTCGGCTACCGTCAGCCTGGCCTTCGACAAAAATCACCTACCGCCGCGGATAGGCCACGGAATTCTGCTGGCTGCAGGCCAGGGGTTTGCCGCCAGGGGCTTCACCTGGGCCGACCAGAAGTGGCCGGAGCGGGCCCCCGAAGGCTTAGGGTTGGTGCGGGCCTACTTTTCGGGGCTGGAGGCTACTCCGGATGAGCTGGTGGCAGCGGCGCTGCGCGACCTCGAGCGGCTCTGGGGAAGGGCGCCCAAGCCGCTTCGGACCTGGGTGTTTCGCTGGCCCCTGGGCCTGCCCCGCTACACCGTGGGGCACCTGGAACGCGTCCACCAGGCCCTGGGGGCCGAGGCCCTGCCCGGCCTTTTTCTGGCCGGCGCGGCCTACTGGGGGGTGGGTCTGCCGGAGGTGGTGCGGATGGGCCAGGCGGCGGGCCAAGGCGCGGTGCGCTTCCTTTTGGGGGAGAGGGTTGGTTTGACATAAAACCCCGGGGCCCGCTTAATGGGGGCGAGGGGCCAAACATGGGGGTGCTTTTCGAGCGGAAGGGGCGGGTGTGCACGGTGATCCTGCACCGGCCCGAGGTGCGCAACGCGGTGGACGCAGAAACCGCCCATGCCCTGGCCGAGGCCTTTCGGCGCTTCGAGGCCGACGACTCACTTCACGTGGCGGTGCTGTGGGGAGCGGGCGGGCACTTTTGCAGCGGCGCCGACCTTAAGGCCTTTGCTGAGGGGCGAGGCAACCTGTTGGCGGCGGATATGCGCCAGGACGGGCCCATGGGGCCCACGCGCATGTGGCTGTCCAAACCGGTGATTGCGGCCATCTCCGGTTACGCTGTGGCCGGGGGGCTCGAGCTGGCGCTGTGGTGCGATATCCGGGTGGTCGAGCGGAACGCCGTGTTGGGGGTTTTCAGCCGGCGCTTCGGTGTTCCCCTGATCGATGGGGGCACCCAGCGCCTGCCCCGCCTCATTGGCCTGAGCCGGGCCCTGGACCTGATCCTGACCGGCCGCCCCTGCAGCGGCGAAGAAGCCTTTGCCATAGGGCTGGCCCAGCGGCTGGTGGAGCCGGGCAGGGCGCGGGAGGCTGCGGAGGGGCTGGCTGAGGAGATGGCCGCTTTTCCCCAGCGCTGTCTGCGCAGCGACCGCGAGGCGGCCTACCGCGGCCTCGAGCTGGACTTTGACCAGGCCATGGCGCTGGAGTTTCGGCTCGGGCTTGGAGTCATCGAGTCAGGGGAGCCCTTGGAGGGGGCCCGCCGCTTCAGAGCAGGGGAGGGCCGGCACGGGGCCGCTGTCCCGCCCAAAGAGGGGTAGTAGAATCGGAATATGCGGGAGAAAGACCCCCCTGGCGAGTTGAAGCCCGACTGGAAGGACTACCTGGCCCTGGTCATCGCGGCCTATTCTTTGCTGCTGCCGCCCTTGCTGCTGATCTTTGGGGTGGCGGCGCTGGTGCTGCTCTTCCTCAGCCTGGTCTTCAGGGGCTAGGCCTGGCCGGCCTCCCGACCTGGCGTGGTCCAGCCCTGGGCCGGGTCCCAGGGGTAGACGATCCAGGCATCGGTCTCGGCGGCGTAGTAGTCGGGCCCGTCGCCGGGAAAGCGGTTTCTCTTGGGCTTGTAGTGGAGCACGGCAATCCTCGGGTGTCCACCAGCTAACCTAACGCGTTCCCGCACCGCCACCGCGGTCTTGCCCGAGTCCCACACGTCGTCCACCACCAGCACCCGCTTGCCATAGAGCAGGTGGTCGGAGGGGAACTGGAGAAAGACCGGGTCCTGGACAGTTTCGCCTACGTCGGTGTAGAACATCACCGCCGCGGTGAGGATGTTGCGCTGGTCGGTGGCCTCCGAAACCAGGCAGGCTGGGATCATGCCGCCCCGGGTTATGGCCAGGATGCAGTCGAACTCGAGGGGGTTGACCTGGCCCAGGAGTCGTGCTACCAACTGGGTGATGTCCTGCCAGCTCAGGTACTGCTTCTCTGCGTAGCCCGGGGCCGGGTGCATGTGCTCTCCTAGCGAATGGGCTTGTCCAGCTCAAAGGCGCTGTGCACCGCGCGCAGGGCAGCCTCGGCGTACTG
This sequence comes from Meiothermus sp. QL-1, assembly GCF_003351145.1. Classification (NCBI taxonomy): domain Bacteria; kingdom Thermotogati; phylum Deinococcota; class Deinococci; order Thermales; family Thermaceae; genus Meiothermus; species Meiothermus sp. QL-1. The sequence continues at coordinate 18,416 of NZ_QQSV01000012.1, forward strand.
GGAGGGAATGATGGCCGAGATGCGCACCTCGCTGCTGGCAATCATCTCGATGTTGGCTCCTACGCTGGCCAGGGCCTGGAACATCCGCGCGGGGATGCCCGGGGTGGAGGCCAGGGCCACCCCCACGATGGAAATTTTGCAAACGTCCCGCCGGAGCTGGGCTTCCCCACCGATTTCTGCTAGAACCGGCTCCAGGGCTTCCAGGGCCTCCTCGGCGAAGTCCTGGTTGACCGTGAAGGCCATCTGGGTGCGGCTCGGCTCGTGGCCGGGCACGCCCTGGATAATCATGTCCACCGCCACCCCCTTGCGCCCTAGGGCCTCGAAGACCTGGGCGGCGATGCCAGGGCGGTCGGGGATGCCCACCAGGCCAATCTGGGCAATCTCCTCGTCGAGGGCTACGCCGGTCACCGGGCGGTCGAGTTCCATGCCGTCCTCCGTTACCAGGGTTCCTGGGTTGTAAGAGAAGCTGCTGCGCACGTGAATCCTCACCTTGTAGCGCTTTCCGTAGTAGACCGCCCGGGGGTGGAGCACCCTGGCCCCCAGGGCGGCCATCTCGAGCATCTGGTCGTAGCCGATGCGGGGGAGTTTCTGGGCCTCAGGGATGGCATGAGGGTCGGTGGTGTAGACCCCTTCGGTGTCGGTGAAAATTTCGCACTCCTCCGCCCCCAGCGCAGCGGCCAGGGCCACCGCGGTGGTGTCGGAGCCGCCCCGCCCCAAAGTGGTGAGCTCGCCCTCGGGGGTGGTGCCCATGAAGCCCGCCACCACCGCCACCTCCCCCCGCTCCAGCGACTGCTGGATGAGGGTGGGCTCCACCCGCAGGATGCGGGCATCGCCGTAGCGCCCGTCGGTGGTGATGCCAATCTGGTGCTGGGTGAAGCCCCGGGCCGGGATGCCCATGGCGTTGAGCTGCATCGAGAGCAAAGCCACCGACTGCTGCTCGCCAATGGTGGTGAGCATATCCAGCTCGCGCGGGGGCGGGCGTCTGTTGACCCGCTTGGCTAGGGCGATGAGCTCATCGGTCATGCGGCCCATGGCCGAGACCACCACCGCCAACCGATGGCCCTTTTCGCGGTAGTGGTGGATGCGCTGGGCCACCTTGTGGATGCGATCGAGGTCGCCTACGCTGGTGCCGCCGTATTTTTGCACAACGAGCGCCATAGCTAGCTGTGCATGCTATCACGCCTGGGGCAAGGCGCCAATACTGCGCTGCATGAGGGTGACGCGGGCAAGCTCGAGCGGAGGTGGGCTCTCATAAAACCCCCACTTTCGCAGATATCCGAAAACCGCAGATAACTTGCCAAGCTACAATTTCTGGTGCTAGATTCGTGGCGCAAGTCTGAAAAGCGCTCAGGCGACCACCAGAAGCGGTGGCTGACTTGTGCTACACGGAGGTTGGCATGGATAAAGCGAAGGCCGAGGCATACTGGAGGGCCAACATCACCCTGATCCGAAACCTGCTCATCGTCTGGGCCTTGGTTTCGTACGGCTTTGGGATCTTGTTGGTCAACCTGCTCAACAACATCAAGCTGGGCTCGCTGCCCCTGGGCTTCTGGTTTGCCCACCAGGGGGCCATCATCATCTTCGTCATCCTGATCTTCATCTACGCTTCGCAGATGAACAAGATCGATCAGCAGTTCGACGTGCACGAATAGGAGGCTGGCCGATGAGCGTTGAGCTTTGGACCTGGACCATGGTCTTCCTGACCTTCGGTCTCTACGTTGGGATTGGGATCTGGGCCCGGGTGCGTGAGACCGAAGGGTTCTATGTGGCTGGGCGGGGGGTGCCGGCGGTGGCCAACGGGATGGCCACCGCGGCCGACTGGATGAGCGCGGCCAGCTTTATCTCCATGGCCGGCCTCATCTCCACCCTGGGCTACGACGGCACCATCTACTTGATGGGTTGGACCGGGGGGTATGTGCTGCTGGCCTTGCTGCTGGCCCCTTACCTGCGCAAATTCGGTAAGTTCACCGTACCCGACTTCGTGGGGGACCGCTACTACTCCCAGACCGCGCGGGTGGTGGCGGTCTTGGCCGCGGTTTTTGTGTCCTTTGTGTACGTGATTCCCCAGCTTGTGGGGGTGGGTACCGTTTTTGCCCGTTACCTGGGGGTGCCCAGCGTCACTGGTCTTTGGGTTGGGGTGGCTGTGACTGCCCTGTTCGCCGTGCTGGGCGGGATGAAGGGCATCACCTGGACCCAGGTGGCCCAGTACACCGTGCTGATTACCGCCTACCTGATTCCGGGGTTTGCCATCGCCAGCATCCTGACCGGGAACCCCATTCCCCAGCTGGCCCTGACCTTCTCCGATATCACCGAGAGGCTCAACCAAATCCAGGTAGAGCTGGGCTTCACCCAGTACACCCAGCCCTTCCAGAGCTTCGACATGCTGAACATCCTGCTCATCACGGCCTGCTTGATGTTCGGCACGGCGGGGCTGCCCCACGTTATCATTCGCTTCTACACCGTGCCTACGGTGAAGGATGCCCGGGCCTCGGCAGGCTGGGCCCTGCTCTTCATCGCTTTGCTCTATACCACCGCGCCAGCCATCGCGGTCTTTGCCCGCTATAACCTGATCAACACCCTGCACGGCAAGACCTTCGAGGAGGTCAAGCAGATCGACTGGGTGGCCAAATGGGAGCGGACCGGGCTGCTCCGGTTCGTGGACAAGGATGGGGACGGCAAAATTACTGTTGCTCCAGGCCGGGCTTTCAACCTGATCCCTGGCACCAACCGCCCTGACTTCAACAGCCCCAACGAGAAGTCGAAGAACGAGGTCTTCATCAACAACGACATCATCGTGCTGGCCACCCCCGAAGTGGCCAAGCTGGCCCCGCTCATCATCGCTTTGGTGGCGGCTGGGGGCCTGGCGGCGGCCCTCTCTACGGCCTCGGGGCTACTCATCGTGATTTCCTCGGCGCTTTCCCACGACCTCTACTACCGCATCATCAACCCCCGGGCCACCGAGGCCCAGCGGCTGCTCATCGCACGGTTCGGCATACTCGTGGCGGTGCTGATCGCCGGCTACTTTGGACAGAACCCACCCGGGCTTATCGCGCAGCTGGTGGCCTTTGCCTTCGGGCTGGCGGCCAGCAGTTTCTTCCCCGCCATTCTGCTTGGAATTTTTGACAAGCGGACCACCCGCGAGGGGGCCATTGCCGGGATGGTGGTGGGGCTGGTCTTTACCGCCAGCTACATCATCGGCACCAGCTACTTCGGGATGCCGCGCTGGTTCTTTGGGGTAAGCCCCGAGGGCATCGGTACGGTGGGGATGCTGCTCAACCTGATCATCACCTACACCGTCTCGCGCCTGACCCCTGAGCCGCCCAAGGAGGTGCAGGAGCTGGTGGAGTCGGTGCGGATTCCGCGGGGGGCCAAGGAGGCCCACTACCACTAGGCCGCTGCCCCCACTGGTGTGGGGGCAGCCCCCTTGTCTGGATTAGGCTATGGCTGTGAAGACCCCAGGCCCGTCCAAGGCTTATGTCCCGCCCAACCTGGCCCTACGCCTCACCCGGCTGCTTTTGGGCATAGCCAGCTTTTTGTTCCTCTTCTACACGGTGGGCCATTACCTAACAGGCTGGCCCTTTCCCACCCCGCTCGATCTTTTGCGGATTGCCGCGGCGGTGCTGGTGGGGGGAGGGGTGGGCCTGGTCTTCGCCCGCTTTTGGCCGCTGCCTCCAGAGCCTGGGTTTGAGCGCATTTTTCGCATCTTCTTTCTGCTCTTGCCAGCTTTGGTGCTGGGGTATGGCCTGCAGATTCTGCTTTCGGCCAACCAGGCCCTGAGCTTGATCGTGCCCCTCTCGGCCTGGCTGGCCTCCGGCCTGATCGTGCGTTTGCCCCAGGAGGGGCAAAAATCACCCCCAGAGGCCAGAAAATAGGCGCTGTGAACCCCCTGGACTTCGTCTGCCAGCAGGCCCCCTTCAACCTCCTTCCAGAAGAGGCCCTGCAGAAGGTGGCGCGGGGCCTCGAGATCACCTTCTACCCCAAGAACACCAAGGTGCTGGAGCAGGGAGGGGAGCGAAGCCAGCACCTCTACCTGATCCGCAAGGGCCTGGCCCGGCTAGAGCGGGACGGGCAACCGGTGCTGCTTTTGGAGGAGGGGGAGGTCTTCGGCTACCCCTCGCTTCTCGCCCAGGAGGCCCCGGCCTTTGATGTACTGGCCGAGGAGGACCTGTTGGTCTACCGCTGGGGGGAAGGGGTCTTCCGGCAGCTCATGCAGTACCCCGAGTTCGCAGCCTTCTTCACCCGGGGCCTGGCCGAGCGGCTCAGGATATCCCAGCGCCTGGAGAGCCTGGTGGGGCTGGATTTGTCCTTGCCGGTAGGTGAGCTGGTAACGCGGCCGCCGGTTTTTATCGCCCCTACGGCCACCGTAGGGGAGGCTGCTCGGCTCATGCGGGCCCACCAGATCAGCTCGGTGCTGGTGGAGGGGAGGCCCCTGGGCATCCTCACCGACCGGGACCTGCGCAACCGGGTGCTGGCCGAAGGACGGGGTCCAGAGACGCTGGTGCAGGAGGTGATGAGCGCGCCCCTCAAGAGCCGGCCTGCCTCCACCCCCCTTTTTGAGGCGCTGGCCTACATGGTGGAGCAGGGGATTCACCACCTGCCCCTGGAAGAGGAGGGCCAGATTGTGGGGGTGGTGACCGACACCGTCTTCATGCGTCAGCAGGCCAGAAGCCCCCTCCACCTGCTGCGGCGGTTGGAGCGCACCCGGCGGCGAAGCGACCTGCGGGGCTATGGCCAGGAGCTTGGCGGGGTGGTCGAGCTGCTGCTGCAGGGAGGGCTGGGGGCCGGCGAGATCGGCCGCAGCGTGAGCGCCATCAACGACCAGCTCATTCGGATCCTCTTGCGCCTGGCCGAAGCGGAGCTTGGGCCTCCTCCCACCCCTTACGCCTGGATGGTCTTCGGCTCTGAGGGGCGCATGGAGCAGACCCTGCTCACCGACCAGGACAACGCCCTGGTTTACGCCGAGGCCTCAGCCGAAGCAGCGGCCTACTTCCAGCGGATGGCCGAATTCGTGGTGGAGGGCCTTTTGGAAGCCGGGTTTCCCCCTTGTCCAGGGGGGTATATGGCCACCCGCTGGTGCAAACCCCTGGCCGAGTGGCTTCGCCTGTTTCGCCACTGGATCGAAACCCCCACCCCCCAGGAGCTTTTGGAGGCCCAGATTTTCTTCGACTTCAGGCCGGTCTACGGCTCGCTTTCCCTAGAGCCGCTGGAGCAGGTGGTGGCCCAAAGCGCCAAACAGGGCATCTTTCTGGCCCACCTGGCCAGAGCGGCCCTGCAGCTCCGGCCCCCCATCGGCTTTTTCCGCCGCATTCGGGAGGAGGAGGGAGGGGTGGACCTCAAGAAAGGGGGCATTGTGCCCATCGTGGGCCTGGCCCGGGTCTACGCCCTGGAGGCCGGCAGCCAGGCCCGGAGCACAGTGGAGCGTCTCCGCGTTGCGGCCCGGCAGAACCGGCTGAGCCAGGAGGGGGCCGAGACGTTGGTGGAGGCCTTTGGTTTCCTGATGCGTCTGCGCCTGAGGGAGCAGCTCGCCAGCCTTCACCGGGGGGAGCCCCCCAGCAACAGGGTGCCCTTAGAGCGCCTCTCCCCCCTCGAGCGCCGCCACCTGAAGGAGGCCTTCCTGCACATCCGCGAGATGCAGGAAGCCCTGAGCCACGCCTACGAACGCCTGTAACTATGCTTGCCAACCGCCTTTGGTTCCCCTGGCATCCCTACCCCCACGGCAAAACGCCTTCTTGGTGGGAGGCGACCTACTGGGCCCTCGACCTGGAGACCAGCGGGCTCGAGCCCTCCGACCAGATTCTCTCGGTGGGGATGGTCCCCATTCGCGAGGGGGTGATCGAGTTCGGGGCTCACTTCTACAGTTTGGTCCGCCCCCAGCGGCCAGAGGAGCTCTCGCTGGAGGGCATCCGGGCCCACCACATCCTGCCGGCTGAGCTGGAGAGCGCCCCGCCCCTGGCTGTGGTGATGGAAAAGGTGCTGCACCGGGTGGGCCAGGGGGTGCTTCTCCTGCACTTTGCCCCCCTCGACCTGGGCTTTTTAAAGCAGGCCTGCCGGTCCCTGGGCCTGGGCTGGCCGAGGCCCAGGGTGGTGGACACCGCGGTGCTTTTGAGCCGCCTCAACCACCGCCGCCAGCGGCTCGAGCCCTACGCCCAGCCCCTGCCCTCGGCCCTGGGGGCAGCCCGGCGCTCTTTGGGCCTGCCGCCCCACCTGGAACACCATGCCCTGTGGGATGCCCTGGCCACAGCTGAGCTTTTCTTGCTCCTGCGGGAGCGGCTGGGAGCCAGGACCCTGCGGGAGCTCTTGTAGCTAGCGCAAATTATTGGACCTGGGTACAATCTCATTATGCTCAGCCTGCGAGAGAGGCAGAAGTTGCGCCGTCGGGATCGCATCTTCCGCACTGCAATCAACCTTTTTCGTGAGAAGGGTTTTCATCAAACCACCGCCACCGACATCGCCAGGGCCTCGCATGTCTCGCGCGGCACTTTTTTCAACTACTACGCCTATAAGGAGGCGGTGCTCCTGGAGTTCGGCGCCCAGCTTTTGCAGGAGATGCGGCAGCAGGCCATGGCCGAGCTGGAGCGGGGCGATGCCCCTTTGGAGGTGCTCTACCGCCTTTGGGAACGCCTGGCCGAGGTGAGCGAGCGCGAGCGGGCGCTGCTCTCGCCGCTGGCCTACGAGCTTTTGAACCCCGACCCTGCGCGGGCCAAGGCCGCCTTTGAGGCCCTGCCGCTGGGCGACCTAATCGCCGATATCCTAAGGCCCCTAAGAGCCCAGGGGGGGCTCCGCAGCGACATGTCGCTGGAGCGCATCTCCCGTTCCATTGCCGATGTGTATCTGCTCTCGGCCCTGCGCTGGGCGGCCTACACGCCGGGGCGCCAGCTCAAGGACGAGATGAACAAGTTTTTGAGCCTGATGCTGGAGGGGGCCCTGGCCCGTGAGGTTTCCAAAGTAGAGTGTACGTCCGGGTGATCCCTACCCCCATCGGTCTCCTGCTGGCCAGGGCCAGCGAACGGGCGCTGCGCTCGGTGGAAATCCGGCTTGGGGTGGAGGAGAAAGAGCGCACCAGCCCTTTGCTAGAGGAGCTGGCCGACCAGGTAGAACGCTACTTTGCGCGGCAGGGCGAGACCTTCCTGGCCTTGCCGCTGGACTACAGCGGCCTGCAGGCCAGCCGGGTGGCCCTTTACGAGGCGGTGCGGCGCATTCCCATGGGGGAGACCCGGAGCTACGCCGAGATGGCCCGCCTTACAGGCCTCACCCCCCGCGCGGTGGGCGCGGCTTTGCGGGCCAACCCCTTCTTTCTGGTGGTGCCGGCCCAGCGGGTGATTCACGCCGACGGGCGGCTTGGGGGGTTTGCGGGGCGTGAAGACTTGAAGGACTGGCTTTTGTGCCACGAGGGGGCCCATCCGCACTTGCGGCCCTAGCGCGGGCTGTGTTAGCCTTGCCGCCATGAAAAGGTGGCTTTTCGCCGGATTTTCCCTGCTGGGGCTGGCTTTAGCCCAGTCCCTGGGCAACGTGGCCATGGTTTTCAGCGAAGGGGCCAAGACCGACCCCACCTTCAACGGGGTGGCCTACGGGGGAGCTTTGCGCACGGTGCAGCAGTTTGGCGGGCGTCTTTTCGACTTTGAGCCGGCCGACCCCTCGCAGATTCCCGGCGCTATCCGCCGCTTTGCCAGCGAGCGCTTCGACCTCATCATCGGCCTGGGCTTTGCCACCGAGCCCGGGGTGGCCGCCGCGGCGCGGGAATTTCGTGAGCAGCGCTTTGCCCTCATAGACACCGCCACCGAGGCGCCCAACGTGGCCTCGTATGTTTTCCGCGAGAACGAGGGGACCTTCCTGGTAGGCTACATCGCCGGCCGGCTTTCCCAGACCGGGGTGGTGGGCTTCGTGGGGGGGATGGACATCCCCCTCATCCACAAGTTCGAGGTGGGCTACCGCGAGGGGGTCAGGCGGGCCTGCCCCACCTGCCGGGTGGTGGTGAACTACGTGGGCAACACCCCGGCGGCCTTTTCCGACCCTGCCAAGGCCAAGGAAATCGCGGCCTTCCAGCGCTCCCAGGGGGCGGACATCATCTACGCTGCGGCGGGGGCTTCGGGCCTGGGGGTCTTCGATTACGTGAAGCAGGTCAAATGCCTCCGGGCCAACGAGCTGCCCCGGGGGGTGCGCTTCCGCAGCAACCCCTTTGCCCGGGTGCCCAAGTACGAGGCCTACAACCGCGAGTGCAGCGGGGACACCCGGCCCATGTTCTTCATCGGGGGGGATGGCAACCTCAACTTCCTGGGGGATACCGACAACAACCCCGCCACCCTGAACCACGGTCTGACCTGTATGCTCAAGCGGGTGGACGTGGCCGCGCAGCTCGCGGTGGAATCGGTGGCCCGGGGCACCTTCCGTGGGGGGGTCTTCAGCCTAGGCCTGAAGGAAAACGGCCTCGGCTATGCGCTGGACATCTACAACCAGGCCCTGCTGCCCGACAGCCTGCGGCGGGAGGTGAATGCGGTGCGGCAGGCCATCATCGCCGGGCGGATTGTGGTGCCGGATAGGCGCTAGCGCAGATGGTTCCTGGAAAAGGCATGGGGCAGGAGCTGCCCTAGGGTGGTGTGGAGCTCGCCCCCCCCGGTGCTCAGGCAGTGCACGGGCGCCCAGGGCGGGGCGAACTCGCTCAGGACCTGCCGGCAGCCCCCGCAGGGGGTGGCGGGGGCCTCTCCCCGGCTCAGCACCCAGACCTCGGCGATCTCGCGCTCGCCGGCGGAGACCATCTGCAAGACCGCGGCCTGCTCGGCGCAGCGGGAGAGGGGGTAGGCGGCGTTCTCCACGTTGACCCCGCCGTAGAGGTTGCCGCGGCTGGAGCGCACCACCGCGGCCACGGGGTAGCCAGAGTAGGGGGCGTAGGCGTGCTCGAGCAGGTTCTGGAGCAGCCTCAGGACCTCCGGGGGGGCCTGCATGGGCTAGCTCTCGGCGATTTTCTGGCTGAGGTTGGCGAAGACGGTCTCGATCAGCTTTTTGGCCTGGGCATCCAGCACCCGCCCCCCTAGGGTAGCTGCGGGGCCGCTCACGGTGGCCTGGCCCTGCCAGTCGAGAAGGGTGGTTTGATCGCCCTGGGGCTGGATGTCGGCGCTGGCGCTGAGCTCTACTGCGCTTCCCAGGCCCCCTCCCCGCAGGCGCACCCACACCTTGTTCTCCTCCGGCCTGGGCTCGAGCTCGATGTTGAACTTGAAATTGCCCCGTACCGGCCCCACCGCCACCCCGACGGTGGCCACCAGGTTGCGGGGGTCCTTGATTTCCACCTCCTTCAGCGCAGGCAGACAGGCGGCCACCTTCTCGGGGTTTTGGATGAATTCCCAGACCTTATCAGCGCTGGCCTGGACCTTTTCCTGTCCCTTGTACTCGAGCTTCACAGCCGACAGCTTATATCCTGGGCGCCCTGTTTTGGAAGCCCGCGATTGACCCCCGGCCTGGCCTGTGGAAAGCTTGGGGGTGGTGGAACCCCTGGATGCCATTGTGCTCGCGGCAGGCCGGGCCTCGCGCCTGGGGGTGCCCAAGTTTTTGCTGCCCGCGGGCCCCGGCCAGGTGCTTCTGACCCGGGTGCTGGAGCTGGTCTTGGGGGTGGTCCGGGGGCAGGTGGTGGTGGTGCTTGGCCACCGGGCGGAGCTGGCCCGCTGCGCTCTGGCGGGGCGTCCGGCAGCAGGGCGGGTGAGGCTGGTGGAGAACCCCCGCTATGCCGAGGGCCAGAGCAGCTCGCTCAAGCGGGGGCTGGAGGTGCTGGGGGCCTCGGCGGGGGCCTGGGTCTTCCTGGCCGACATGCCGGGGTTGGATGCGGAGCGCCTGGGCGAGCTGGCCCGGGCCATCCAAAAGCGCCCCCCAGGAAGCCTGGCGGTGGCCCCCTGCCTGGGGGGGGAAGCCCGGCCCCCGGTGTTTCTTTCGCGGGAACTTTTCCCTGCGCTCCACCGCCTGGGGGGCGACCAGGGGGCCAGGGCTTTGCTGCGGGCCGAGCGGGAGCGGGTGGTCTGCGTGGAGTGGGGCCCGGGGCTTTGGAGCGCCGATGTGGACACCTGGGCCGACTACCGCTCGCTGGCCTGGGCCCTGGGGTGGGCCGAGGAGCCCCCGGGCCCGCCCCTCCAGCCCATGCCCACCCGGGCGCTGGCCGCGCGCATCGACCAGGCCCTGGGTGCCGGGGAGGCCCCCTGGCTGGCACCGGGGATTTTGTGGCTTCCGGGCCAGCCGGAGGCCTGGTGGCGGCTCTCAGAGCCCTACCGGGGGGCCTGGGCGGTGGCAGAGGCCCCGGCCCATACCCCCGGGGCCTACCTCGGCCTGCTGCGCCGGGCGGCGCTCTGGGCCCTCAGGGCTGGGCCAGGGCACTAGCGATCTCGGCCGCCAGCCGGGCGTTCTCCTCCAGCAGCCGCAGGTTGGCCTCATCGGTCTGGCCGGCGCTCAGCTCGGAGAGCCGGCGCAGGAGGAAGGGGGTCAGGGCCTTTCCCCCTATGCCCCGCCGGGCCGCTTCCTGGGTGGCCTCCTCCACCCAGCGCTGCACCTGCTCGAAGGGGAGGCCCTGGGAGATGGGCTTGAGCACCAGGGTGGCCCCAGGCAGCCCCAGGGACCGTGCGGCCCGGAAGGCCTGGGCCGCCTCCAGCGCCGAATTTACCCGGGCGGGGAGGGGGTAGGGGCTTTGAGGGCTGTGGAAGGCGGGCAGGTGGTTGGTCTGGTAGCCGAGCAGGCCCACCCCTAAGGACTCCAGCCGCTCTAGCGTGGCGGACAGGTTGAGGATGCTCTTGGGCCCGGCTGAGACCACCAGCAAGGGGGTGCGGGAGAGCTCTATTAGGTCTGCCGACTCGTCGTAAGGCTCAGGGTGGACCCCACCGATGCCGCCGGTGGCGAAGACCTTCAGGCCGGCCCTGTGGGCCAAAAAGGTGGTGGCCGCCACGGTGGTGCCGGCGGTCTTTTTCTGGGCCAGCAGGGCCCCCAGGTTCCACAGGCTGGCCTTGTCGGCCGAGGGGTCGGTGGCCAGGGCCTCCAGCTCTTCTTCATCGAGCCCCACCGCCACCTCCCCTCTCATCACCGCGATGGTCGCCGGGGTGGCCCCGGCCTCGCGCACGACGGCCTCGAGCCGCCGGGCCAGGGCCAGGTTGAGGGGCCGGGGCAGGCCGTGGGTGATGACGGTGGACTCCAGGGCCACCACGGGCCGGCCTTCCGCCAGGGCCCGGGCCACTTCGGGGTGCAGGCGCATGGCTACCAGGATACGGCCCCGGGGCCCTGTTGTGGCAATCTTTTGGCCTTGTTGGGGGTTTTCCTAAGTGGGGCTCAGGTTTTTGCTTTAGATTAGGGGCGTGCGGTTTTGGCGCTGGCTGGCGGCTTTTTTGCTCCTCCTTCTGGTGGGGCTGCCGGCCTTTCCCCCCCTCATCGCCCGCGTGCTGCAGGAGGGCCTGGGGGCCGCAGGCCTCGAGGCGAGCTGGCGGGCGGTGGGGGGGTATCTCCTCACCGGCCTCGAGCTGCGGGGAGTGCGGCTGGAGGGCGAGGGGTTCCGGCTCGAGGCCGACCGCCTTCGCCTGGGCTACAATCTTTTGGGCCTGAGGCGAAAAGAGCTGCCGCTGCGCATATGGGCCGAGGAGGGCCAGGTCCTCCTTCACTGGGAGAACCTGTTCCCCGAAGAGGCGGCCCCCGCGGCCCCTTCCCCCATCGCCTTGCGGGTAGAGGAGCTGGGGCTCAGCCGCATAGCCGTGCAGTTCGAGGAAGGGCGCCGGGTGATGCTCCCCCCCGTGCAGGCAAGGGTGGAGGGGACAGGGCCCTACCAGGTGCACCTGCGCCTGCCCGAGGGGCGCTTGAACGCTGTAGTCTGGCGGACGGGCCAGGCCTTTGAGGCCTGGCGGATTGAGGCCCGAGGAGAACTCAGGGCGGCCCGCTACTGGTTTGACGGCCTGGAGGCCGGGGAGGTGGAGGGAATTTGGACGGTGGGGCCGGGGGGAATCCAGGGCCGGAACCAGATCAAAGGCGCCCGGGTGCGGCTGGTGGGTTTTGACCTGGGCGAGATTTACGGCGGCGTGGACTTCGACGGCCGGTTGGTGACGGCCAACCTGGTGGGGCGGGGACTGGGCGGCCCTTTGAGGGGGGCGGCCACCGTGGACCTGGAGCGCCAGGAGTACCGCTTCCGGGTGGAGGGCCGCCCGACCCTTCCGGCTTTGGCCCAGCACTTCGGCCTGCGCCTGCCGGTGGAAGGGGAGGGGCCTTTGGTGCTGGAGGGGCGGGGCTGGCAGCACCTGGTGCTCTCGGGCCGCTACAGCGGGGAGGGGCGGATGCTGGGCGAGCCCCTGCGCTACGAGGGAACGCTGGCCTTTGACCAGCTCTTCCGGCTGGATGCCCTGGTGGACGGGGCTTTTTTCGACCGAACCTTCCAGGCCCGGCTGGCTTTGCGCGGGGAGGGGTATTCGCTGGTTGTGCGCGACACCTACCAAAGCGAGCTGCGGCTTGACGGCCGGGGGGCTCGCCTGGCGGGCCAGGGGGTGTTGGCGCTCCCCCGGCCCCTGGCGGGCGAGGCCGAGCTACGCTTCGCCGGGGAGGGGGCCCGCTGGCAGCTCGGGGTGCGGGCCGAGGGGGTGGGCCTGCCCCTGTTCAGACCCTTCAGCCTCTCGGGCCGCCTAGAAGGGGAGGGGGCGCGGGTGCAGGGCCAGCTCGGGGCCCTGCGGCTTGGGGGTACCTGGGACGACCTCTTGCTCGAGCTGGGCCGCCTCGAGCTGGCGGTGGGCAGCCTGGGTGGGCGGGGCCGGCTTCAGGGGGGCCGGCTTCAGGCCGAGCTGGCCTACGACTCCCCCTACGCCCGCTTTCCCCTGAGCCTCTGGCAGGAGGACGGAGCCTGGCGGGTGGCCAACCGCTATGCCCAGGGGCGTTACGCGGGGGGAGTTTTCGACCTGCAGGTGCGCGACCTGCCCCTGGAGGTCCTGGAACCCCTCCGGCTTTCGGGTAGGCTGCGCTACAGCGAAGGGCAGCTCTCGGGCGGCTGGGGCCTGCAGGGCGAGCGGCTTTGGGTGGAGGGGGTATTGCAGGCGCTCTCGACCCGCTTCAAAGGAGAGGTGAAGACCCCCTGGCGCGCCCTTCCTCTGGTGGGCACCGCCGATGCCGGGGGGCTTTCGGCCCGGCTGGACACCCTTGGCATCCGGGCCGATGCCCTTGGGGTGCGCTTCCAGGGGCCCCTGGTCCTGAACCCCCAGCTTCGGCTGGAGGCCAATCTGGGTCTGCGGGGCTCGCGCTACGAGGGGGAGGCGCGCCTCGATACCCCCTGGCTTCAGGGGCGGGTGGAGGGCCGGGGGGAAGGGCTTTGGCTGCGCACGGAAGGGTATGCCCGGCTTTCGGGGCCGCTTTGGCCGAGCCCTGCGCTCTCGGGCCCCCTGACGCTGCCCAGGGTGGGCCCGCTGGAGGTGCCGCCCGTCTTTTTACGTATAGACCGCGAGGCGGTGCGCTGGGCGGGAGGGGAGCTCCGGCTCAGGGCCGGCCTGCCCTTCGAGGGCAGCCTGCCCTTCCGCCTGGCAGGGGAGGAGGGGCGCCTTTGGGCCCGAGGCAACCTGGAGCGAGGGCGGTTGGTGCTCTCCACGCCCTACGGCCAGCTCAGCGGCGAGGGGCCCTGGGGGGGCTTGGCGGTGCGGGGCCGGCTGGCCTATGCCGGCTACCAGGCCGAGCTGCGCCTTTTGGCCGACCTTTTCCGCCTCGCCTACCAGGGGCGGGTGGAGGTGCCGAGGCTGGAGGGGGGGCTTTGGTTCCAGGGTCAGGGCGCCAGCCTGACCTACACAGCGGAGCTGCAGAACGGCCGCCTGCGCCTGGCAGGGAGCTACAGCCCGGCGCCGGAGCCGCTGGAGGGACTGCGCTTCCGGCTTGTGGCCTCGGACTACGACCTTGCTCCCTGGGGCCTGCCCGCCACCGTAAGGGGAAGCTGGTCGGAGCGGGGAGGGCGGCTTACCCTTCGCTCGGCTTACGGCCAGGCCCAGCTTACGGCCCCCCGCCTTTTGGGGCCCTTTGCGGTGCGGGTGGAGAGCCCCTACGCCTCGCTGGCCGGCTGGGCTGATTTCGGGGCCCTCAACCTTCGCGGTACGCTGAATCTGCCCTACCTGCGCGGCACCCTGGCGGTGCAGGGCCCTTGGCAAAACCTGGCGGCCCGGGGCCAGGGCGTCTATGCCCTGCCCTACCTCGAGCCCCTACCCTGGCGCTTCGAGGCCGACGTGTGGGAGAGGGGCTGGCGCCTTTCGGGACCGCTGGCCCTGGAGGGCCAGGGGCTCGCCTACCGGGGCCAGGTGAACTGGCCCTACCGCCTGCAGGGGCGGGCCGGGGTGCTGCGGGGGGCGCTGGAGGGGGAGGGGCTGAGCCTTTCGGGGGAGCTCGAGACCACCTACGCGGGGCTGCCCCTAAAGGGTTGGTTCCGCCTTCCGGAGGCCGCGCTGGAGCGCCTGGAGGCCCGGCTGACCTTGCCCGGGGGCCGGGTGGAGTGGGCCGGTCGGCAGGCCCTTTTTGACCTGGCGGCCGCACCCCTGGCCCAGGCCTTCGGCCTCGAGGTCGAGGGCTGGCTGCGGGGCTGGCTGGACCTGGAGGGCCGGGGCGAGGCGGAAGGGCAGCTGCGGGCCTGGGGCCAGCGGCTGCAGCTCGACTACAAAGACCGCTCCCTGGCCCTCTTCTTGCCCGAGCACCAGGCCGGGGTGGTGGCGGAGCTGGCCCCGGGGCAGGCCCCGCGCCTGGTGGGCATCGGGGCCCTGGAGGGGACGGTGGAGCTGGGGGAGGTGCTGCGCGGCTCCCTGAGCTACCAGGGCCCGGTGCGGGCGGTGGCCGAGCTGCAGGGCACCCTCCAGCGCCCCCAGGTGGTCCTGGAGGCGGCCACCCCCTGGGCCGAGCTCAGGGCTCAGGGCAGCTACATCCTTGCCCGGCAGCGGGCCGAGGGGAGCCTCGAGCTGGGGGGGCCCTACGCCCAGGGTCGCCTTGCCTTCTTCAGCGTGGGCAGCCGCTACCAGGCCAGCGGGCGGTTGGAAAGCCTGCAGTACCTGCGCCAGGGGGGGGTGCTGCGCCTGAGCGGGGAAGGGGGCCGGTGGCAGGCGGTCTGGGCGGCCCCCCTGCGCCTGGAGGCCAGCGGGCAGGGGGCCCATCTGGAGCGGCTGGAGCTGGCCGGGCAGGGGAGGCTCGAGCTTCCAGAACTGGGCCAGCTACCCCTCTCGGGCCGCCTTGGATTGTCGGAGCAGGGCTTCCGGGGGCGGATGCAGCTTGGGGGTCCGGTAGACCTGGCCCTGGTGGGGGAGGGGGAGCGGCTTTGGGCCCGGGGCACGGCCTACGGGGTGGGGCTGGAGGCCTATGCCGACCTTCAGGGTTCGCTGGGGGGGCGGCTTGGCCTGGAGCGCCGCCTGGCTGAGAGCAGCCTGCGGGTCGAGGCCCGGCTCGGCGGCCGCATCTTCCAGCCCGAGCTGGAGGGCGAGGGGGCGCTGGAGGGCCGGGGGGCTCGAGTTGCGCTGCGCTTTGGCTACCGCGAGGGGCTCTGGGCCGAGGCCGAGGGGGCAGGGCTTTCAGCCCGGCTGGAGGGAAGGCATCTGAGGGTGGACTTCTCCGGGAGCCTCGAGCCCTTCACGGGCCTGCCCGTTTCCCTGAGGACCCAGGGCGAGGGACCCTGGGAGCGGCTGGTCCTGCCCTTGCGCCTGAGCGGGCCCAATCTCGAGGCCGAGGGCCTCCTCCGGCCGGCCCAGCCCCTGCTCCAGCTTGCCGGCCGCTACGAGCGCCAGCGCTTTGAGCTGGCCTACGATGGCATGGCGCGCCTGCGGCTGGAGGGGCCGTACGCCACCGGGCTGGTGCGCTGGGTGGACGGGGCCCCCAGCGGGCTCCTCAGCCTCGACCTGCCCCTGCCCATAGGGCGCCTCGTGGGCCGGGCCGATCTGGATGGGGGTCGGGTGACCCTGGAGGGGCAGGAGGGCCTGCGGGGTCGGGTGCTGGCCCAGCTCCGCGAGGGGTGGGGCCAGCCGGCCCGCTGGCGCGTGGAGGCTGGCTTGCAGGGGGCCCTGGCCGGCCAGCCGCTCGGGTTCTCGGGGCGCTTCGAGCTGGATGGGGCGCCGCTGGCCCTCCGCGGCGGGGGGCAGCTGGAGCTTCCTGGCTGGGGGGGTCTGGCCCTGGAGGCCCAGGGGGAGGAGGTGGAGGTTCGCGGCCAGGAGGGGCTGGACCCTTTGCAGGGTCGGCTGGTCCTGCGCCCTTTGCGCCTGGACTGGTCGTACGTGGGGGCGCTGCCCAGGGGCTTGGGGGAGCTCACGGCCCGCGGCACCTACCCCGGGCGCTGGGCCCAGGGCCGTTACCAGGGGTTCGGTCAGGCGCTGGCCCTGGAGGGGGAGGAAAGAACTCTGCGGCTTTCTGCCCCCGGGCTGGAGGCGCGTCTGGCGCCGGAGGGGCTTTCGGCCCGGCTGGCGGGGTACCGGCCCCTAGAGGGTCTGCAGCTTTCCGGGGTGCTGGAAGGGGCCTGGCAGGCGCTCTCGGCCCGGCTGGAGTGGGCAGGCTGGGGCCGCCAGGGGGGACTGGAGGCCCGCTGGGCGGAGAGGCGGCTGGAGGCCCGGCTGGAGGGCGACCTGGCCGGCGCGCTGGTCTATGACGGAGCCTGGAAGGGGCGGCTCGAGCTGCGGGAGGGGTATTTTGAGCTCTCGGGCACGGGCCTTCCCTTACTCGAGGGTGAGGCGCTGGGCCTGGCCCTCCGCCTGCGCTACCCCTGGTTGGAGGTGGCGGCCAGCAGGGAGGAGCTGAACCGACCGGATGGGCACCTCACCTTGGAGCTGGCCAGGCGCGAGGCCAGCGGCAGCCTGGCGCTGGCGGGCCTAGTGCTCCGGGGGCAGGGGCCCAGGCTGGAGGGGGGCTATCCCCTGGCCGATGGCCGGCTTCTGGCGGAGCTGGACCTCCGCACCCTGGTCCTCGAGCTCAGCGCCCCCGGGCTGGGCACGGGTGCGCTGAGGTTGGCGCAGGGCCAGCTTGGCGGCGCGATGACCCTCTCGCTTTACGGGCTGGAGGCCAGCCTGGAAGGCTCCGGCGAGGAGCTTCGGCTGCGCGTACGGCACCCCGAGACCCCCTGGCTGCCCTGGGGGGCGGGAGGATTGGAGGGAAGGGTGGGGTTGGACGGGGCGTGGCGCCTGCTTTACCAGGACGTCGGGCGCAGGCAGCGGCTCAGGGCTGAGGGCCGGCTGCTGGAGGGCCGGCTGGAGGCCGAGGGGGCCTGGCTCGAGGGCCAGATGCGCTATGCCCAAAGCGCCTGGCAGGGCCGCCTGCGCGCCAACCTACCCCTGGAGACCCTGGCCAGCCGGTTGGAGCTCGAGCTGGAGGGAAGGGAGGTCCTCGAGGCCCGTGGACACCTGCGCGGCGACCTGGGCAGGCTGGATCTGGAGGCCCGCCTGGGCCGCGAGGGGCCCAGCGCCCGGGCCGGCTTCGACGACCTGGCCGTGGAGGAGGTGCCCTGGGTGAATGGCCGCCTTCCCTTCCTGACTGGACGGGCCACAGGGTCTCTCCTCTACGAGCAAGGCCGGCTGCGCTTCGAACTCAAAAGCCCAGCCCTCCGGGTCAGGGGGGATGAGCTGGCCCTCGCGAGCCGGCTGGAAGGCGTCTGGCAGGGGGGCCGTGGGGAGGCGCTGCTCAGCCTGGAGCGCGCCAGCGCGCAAGGGGAGGGGCTCGGCGCCAACCGCACCACCCTGCGGCTGCGGCTTGGGGGTGGGCGGCTGGAGGGAGAGGCCTCTGCACAAGCGTTTCCGCTGCACTGGCTGTTTTCTGCCTGGGCCGGTGAGCTGGCGGGCCGGGCCTTCTGGACGGGCCAGGCCCGCTTCAGCCTGAACCTGGAGGACCCCTGGGCCTCGAGGGGGGTCTGGGTGGGGGAGTACCTGCGCTTCGAAGGGGGGGGCGACACCCTGGTGGGCCGGGCAGCTTTGCGCTTCGAGCAGGAGCGGCTCTACATCGACCACCTGGCCCTCTCGGGCAAGGGCACCTGGAGCGGCTCGGGCTACTACGGCCGGCGGGGCAGCGACCTGCAGCTCAACCTGGAGAACACCGTCTTCACCCCGGTGCTTCAGGTAATCCCCAACCTCAAGCCCCTGACCCCGGAGGGCAGCGGCACCCTGCGGCTCAGGGCGAACGGCCGGACCTTTGAGCTTGCTTTGGAAGATTTCAAATTCAGGCTGGGCCCGGTGCGGGCCGAGACCCCCCGGGCGCTGGTGCGGGTGGCCGACTCTGCCCGGGCCGAGGGGCGCCTCCGCCTCACCGCCCCCTACCCCGCCGAGGCCCAGCTTTCCGGGGAGGGCGATCTGAGCAGCTTTACCGTGCGCGCCGTTGGAAGCGCCAACCTGCCCCTGCTTAGCCCGGACGAGCCCTTTGCCCTGAGCTTTAGCTACCCGGCCTACACCCTCGATGCTACCCTGCAGCGGCGCCCTGCCCGGCTCTACGGCACCCTTTTCCCCCAGCTCATCCTGACCCTACAGGGCCAGGTACCGGTGAGCTACCCCCGCTACTTCCTGCTCGACGGCCTTTTAGACACCAACCTGATTCTGCGTTACCAGCGGGGGAGCTACCTCCTGCAGGGGGCGGTGGAGGTGCTCCGCGCCCGCCTGGGCTTGCCCGAAGGAGAGCGGGAGGTCTCCATCGCCCTACCGGCCGAGCCCGCCCAGGCTGGAGGCGGGATGCCGGTGGAGTTTGTCAACGTCCAGATTCGGGCCGAACGGGGTGTGCTGATCCAGGAGTCGCTGGCCCAGGGGGAGCTGGCGGGAGAGGTCTACCTGAGCGGGAGCCTGCTCGACCCCTACCTATCCGGCGAGGTGGTGCCCCTGCGGGGCAGCTTCAGGCTGTGGGACCGCGATTTCGTCATCCGGGACCGGGGCCAGGAGCGCAGCTACGCCCGCTTCACCCCTTCGGCGGGCATCCTGCCCGAGCTGCAGATAATCGCCGACACCACCGTTTTAGACCGGGCCCAGGACAACCAGCGCATCCAGGTCAACCTAACCCTGCGGGGCACCTTCGTGCGGCAGAACGGGCGGATTAAGGTGAACCTCACCCCCAGCTTTGTGGCCCTTGCCGGCGGCGAGCCCGCCCGGAAGAACGACGGCGAGGTCTATACTGAGGCCGAGATCTACGCTCTTTTGCTGCTGGGTCGCTCCGACCTTTCGGCCCTGCCGGCGGACATCGCCCAGACAGGGCTTCAGGCTGCGGTGCAGAACTTCATCGTGGGTCAGCTCGAGCGCGAGCTGGCCCGGGCCCTGGGGCTCGACCAGGTGCGCCTGGAGATCCCCGCCTTGAATGGGGGCACCCTGGAGGAGACCCGCTTCACCGTGGGGCGCTACCTTTCCTCGGAGCTCTTCCTGGCCTACAGCGTGGACCTGCGCGGCTACCAGACTCTCTTCGCCGAGTACCAGCAGGGCGATTTCCGCTTCCGCTTCAGCAGCGAGGTCTTCCCCCGCCCCAGGCCCGAGCTCACCTTGGGCTATACCCTGCGCCCTTTGGGAATTGACCTGACCCTGGACCTGGCCACAGGGGTGAGCGATGGCGTTCGCGGCGATGGGATTCGCTTTGGGGTGGGCCTCACCTTCCGCTTCTAGAGCTCTAGGATTCGCGCCTGTACCCGCCGAAAACCCTCCCAGCCGGCCTCGTCCAGGTGGTCGTGTCCCAAAAGATGCCAAAGCCCGTGCGCGGCCAGCACCCGCAGCTCCGTCTCCAGGCTGTGGCCCAGGGCCCCGGCCTGGCGGCCTGCGTGCTCCACGCTGATCACGATATCCCCCAGGTGGGGGGGGATGAAGGGGTCGCCTGGCTCGTAGGTGGGGAAGGAGAGCACATCGGTGGGGGCATCCTCACCCCAGTGGGCCCTTTTGAGGGCCCTTATCTCCTGGTCGTTCGTCAGAACCAGGGTCAGGGCCTTGTCCTCCTGGCCCAGCTCGCGCATCAGGCCCTGCAGGGCCCGCCTGAGCCGGGGCGCGAGCCCCCGGGGCAGGGGGAGGTGGGTTACCAGGTCCACGATGGGCATAACTAGCCCGGGGCGGGCCCGCTTTGGTGCTCGTAGGCCTCGTAGGCCTTGATGATGCGGGCCACCAGCGGGTGCCGCACCACGTCCGATTCCAAAAAACGCTGCTGGGCGATGCCCTCGATGCCCTTGAGGATGCGCAGGGCCTCCACCAGGCCGCTTTTTTGCGCTTTGGGCAGGTCGATCTGGGTGATGTCGCCGGTAATCACCACCCGGCTGTTGAAGCCTATGCGGGTCAGGAACATCTTCATCTGTTCGGGCGTGGTGTTTTGCGCCTCGTCCAGGATGATGAAGGCATCGTTCAGGGTGCGGCCCCGCATGAAGGCCAGGGGGGCTACCTCGATGACCCCGGACTGGATGTACTGCTCGAAGCGTTCGGCATCGATCATGTCGAAAAGCGCGTCGTAAAGGGGCCGCAGGTAGGGGTCGATCTTAGCCTGAAGGTCGCCGGGCAAAAACCCAAGCCGCTCCCCCGCCTCCACCGCCGGGCGGGTGAGGATGATGCGCTTGACCCGCTTGGCCTTGAGGAAGGCCACCGCCATCGCTACCGCCAGATAGGTTTTGCCGGTTCCGGCCGGGCCGATGCCGAAGGTGATGTCGTGGGTGCTGATGGCCTCGATGTACCGGCGCTGGCCCGGGGTTTTGGGCTTGAGCCGCCCCGGCAGGGTGATCTCGCCCCCCAGGAGTAAGGGGCCGCCCTCCCCAGGCTGGGGCTGGCCGCTCTCGGCCCCTGCCACCACCTGTTCTACCGTGCTTAGGTCCAGCTCGGCTCCCTGGCGCACCAGGGTGACCAGGTCCCGCACCACCCGCTCGGCCAGGCGCACATCGGCGGGCCTTCCGCTGATCTGCACCTCCTGGCCCCGCACCACCAGCTGGGCGGGAAGAAGTTTGCGCAGGGTTTTCAGATGCTGGTCCCCGTGGCCCAGAAGGGCCAGGGTTTCCTGTGGAGAGTGCAGCGGCACTACCGCTTTGGCTTCCTTACTCTTCTCCAATATCGGCTCCTGGGTTCAGCCAGTATCTGGTGCCAAACCACACCATTCAGGATAGCATCCGGTTGGGCGGAGAACTGCCACCTCAGGGCAGGCCTCCGCCGCTCGGGACTGGGGCTCGGAAGCAACTGGGGTTCGGGCGCGGCCGTTTTCGGAGCCAGACGCTCTGCCTCCGGTTCCTCCCGCCGCTTCCGCTGTGGGGGCCGGATGGGGCGGGGCGGCTGGGTTTTGGGCGGGGTGGGGCGGGGTGGAGGGGGTGGCGGGGGCGGGGCGGCCTGGGGCTGCGAAGGGGGCTGCCTCTCACCGGGCAGTGGAATTTCGTCGGGCTCAAAGTCGCGAGGCAGTTGCTGCCCCCGCCGCAGGAGGCCCTGGAGGGCCGGCAGGATGATAAAGAAGAACAGGAACAAAAGCCCGAGGATATCGTCTAAACCCATACTGCTCTCCTAGCGGGGGGGCGTGGTGCCCGAGCCGCCCTCCGGGGTGCTGCCCCCGCTGGCCCGGCTGATGGATTCGCGCATGTCGGTGTCGGCCTCGATGTTCTTGAGCTGGTAGTAGTCCATGACCCCAAGGCGCCCGTTGCGCAAAGCCTCGGCCAGCGCCAGGGGCACCGCGGCCTGGGCCTCCACCAGCTTGGCCCGCATGGCCTCCACCAAGGCGGCGTTTTCCTGCTCCAGCGCCACCGCCATGGCCCGCCGCTCCTCGGCCTTGGCCTGGGCGATCTTTTTGTCCGCCTCGGCCTGGTCGGTGCGAAGCTGGGCCCCGATGTTCTTGCCCACATCCACTTCGGCGATGTCCACCGAAAGAATCTCGAAGGCCGTTCCCGCGTCCAGCCCCTTGGCCAGCACGGTCTTGGAGATACGGTCGGGCTGCTCGAGCACCATCTTGTGGTCCTCCGACTGCCCGATGGAGGCCACAATCCCCTCGCCCACCCGGGCCACGATGGTCTCCTCGCCCGCACCCCCCACCAGCCGGTCGATGTTGGCCCGCACGGTGATGCGCGCGGTGACCAGCAACTGGATGCCGTCCTTGGCCATCCCGGCCACCGTGGGGCTGGTGATCACCTTGGGGTTGACCGAGAGCTTGACTGCTTCCAGCACGTCGCGCCCCGCCAGATCGATGGCTGCGGCGCGGTCGAAGTTAAGCTTGATGCCCGCCTTGTCGGCGGCGATCAGGGCGTCCACCACCCGGTCCACGTTGCCCCCGGCCAGGTACTGGGCCTCGAGCTTGGCCGTCTCCACCGGTATGCCGGCCTTGAAGGCCTTGATCATGGGGTTGACGATCTTGGCCGGGGGAATCCGGCGGAAGCGCATGCCCACTAAGGAGGTGAGGGGCACGTTCACCCCGGAGAAGAGCGCGGTGATCCAGAGGGGAACGGGAACCAGGTAAAAGAAGAGGAAAACCGCCAGCAAAAGGATACCGGCTAGGATTAGGGCACCTACTTCCATAAACGCCTCCTGTTACCGAGGGTAGTTTACCCGATTCAATCAAGCAGGCCTCATTCCACCCGGCGCACCACCACGCGGGGCCCCTCCACCTGGATGACCCGGATGGTCTGGCCCCGGTCGATGAACTCGCCCATGGTGACCACGTCCACCCGGCGCTCGCCGAACTGCGCGGTGCCGGCAGGTCGCAGGTCGGTGAGCGCGGTGCCGATGGCCCCCAGGAGGGACTCGAGCTCGTTTTTGGGGGGGGCTTTTTCCTCCACCGCGCTGCTCAGCACGAAGGGGCGGGCCACCCGGCCCCGGGGCAGGTAGCGGAAGATCAGGAAAAGCCCCAGCACGAGCCCGATGATGGCGTAGGAGCCCACCTGCAGGGCCTCATCGCCGAAGGTGAAGTAGATCGAGGCCCCAATCAGCCCGAGCCCCACCAGCCCCGGTATGCCGAAGCCGGGGGTCACGAACAGCTCAAAGGCCACCAGCAAAAGCCCGGCAAAGAGCAGGATGATGGTCAGAGCGCTCGAGAGCCCAGCCAGATAGCCCCCCAGGAAGAAAAGCCCCAGCGCGGTGAGGCCCACGATGGCCGGGATGAAGGTGCCGGGGGTGAAGAACTCTAGAATGAGCCCCAAAACCCCCACCGCCAGCAGGATGGCGGCCACGGTGGGGTCGGTGAGAAAGCGGGCCACCCGGATCTGGGGGCCTGGCTCGAGCAGCTCCGTTTCGCTGTCGAAGCCGGCCTTCTCCAGGGCCGCCCGCAGGCTGGCCACCTCGGCATCGGCCACCTTGAGCTCCACCGCCCGCCGGGCCGACAGGGTAAGGGGCTCGCCCTGGGTGGTGATGCCGCGAATCTCCACCTCGGGGTCGACCATGGCCTCGGCGATGTTGGCCGGACGCCCCCGGGCCTCGGCCACCGCGCGGAACTTCCCCTTCAGGGCTGAGATCACCTTGCGGTCGGCGGGGTTGGTGTTGCCCACCACGGGGGTCACGGTCACCGGCAGCGCGGCCCCGATGTTGGAGCCAGGGAGCATCATGAGCTGCTGGGCCGCCAGCGAGATAAGGGCCCCCGCAGAGAAGGCGTTCTCCACCACCGCCAGGGTGGGCACGGTAGAGGCTAGGATGCGGTCGGTGATGCGGATGGCCGCGTCCACCCGTCCGCCTGGGGTGTTTACCCGGAAGACCACTCCGCTGGCCCCCTCCCGCTCGGCCCGCGCCAGCGATTGTTCGACGAAGGTGGCCAGGGGCCCGTCGATGGTCCCTTCGATGGGGATGATGTAGGTCCGGGCCTGCGCCAGGCTGGCCAGCAACAGGAGAGCCGCAAAGAAGTTTCTCACCGAAGACTATCTTAGCAAGCAAGGCTTTGGGGAGTGTAGGGTGGGCTGGCCTGGGTTGCGGAGGGCCTGTAGAATCCCCCTGTGAAGCTGGGCCTAATCGGTTTCCCCCTGACCCACACGGTCTCGCCCGCCATGCACCAGGCCGCCCTCGAGGCCGCCGGCCTTTCGGGGTCGTACCGGGCCTTGGAGACCCCCCCGGCCTTCCTGCGCGCCCGCCTGGAGGAGGTGCGGCGGGACTACACCGGGGTGAACGTGACCATCCCCCACAAGGAAAGCGTTCAGCCCTACCTGGATGAGCTGAGCGCGGAGGCAAAGGCCATTGGCGCGGTCAACACCGTGCTCAACGACCGGGGTCGGCTGCTGGGCTACAACACCGATGCCGCGGGCTTCATCGCCGGCCTTGATGAGGCCGGCATCCCCTACCGGGGGAAGCAGGCTTTGGTGCTGGGGGCCGGGGGGGCTGCACGGGCGGTGGTCTACGCCCTGCGCGAGCAGGGGGCTTGGGTGGCGGTCTACAACCGCAGTCTGGAACGGGCCCAGGCCCTGGCCCAGGACCTGGGGGTGCGCTGGGTGGGCCCGGCCTTGCTGAAAGAGGCGGTGCAGGGCTGCGACCTGCTGGTAAACGCCACCAGCGTGGGCATGAAGGACCCCCTGGCCTCTCCCCTGCCCGAGGGGCTGCTGCCCCGGCGGGGGGTGGTGGTGGACATCGTTTACAACCCCCTCGAGACCCGCCTGTTGCGCGAGGCCCAGGCCGCGGGCCTGCGGGTCCTCGGGGGGCTGCCCATGCTGGTCTGGCAGGGGGCCCTGGCCTTCGAGCTCTGGACCGGCCTCAAGCCCGACGTGGGGGCCATGTACCGGGCCGCCCACGCGGTCCTGGCCGGGGCTAGCCCTGAATCACAATCGGCAGGATGACCGGGTTGCGCCCGGTGTTCTTGGCGATGAACTTCTTGACCGGGTAGTAGATGTCGTCGCGAATCTCTTCCAGCCGCTTTTTCTCCCGCATCCCGCGATAAAGGGAGTCCAGGGCCATCTTGCGCACCTCGCCCAGCAGGCGCTCCCCGGCCTTCACGAAGCCTTTGGAAATAACCTCCACCAGAGGGTCGCGACTTACCAAAGCGGTGATGACCACCACCCCCTCGGCGGCCATGTGGTTGCGGTCTTCCAAAATCTCGTCGGTGATGTCGCCGACCCCCAGGCCGTCCACATAGAGCTGGCCGTGGGGCACCTTGCCGTCGAACTCGATGTTGTCGGCGGTCAGCTTTATAAGGCGGCCGTTTTCGGGAATCAGGATTTTCTCCGGCGGGTTGGGCAGGCTCTCGGCCAGCCACTTGAAGTTGACCTGGTGACGAATTTCGCCGTGCCAGGGCAGAAGGAAGCGGGGCCGCACCAGGTTGAGCACGACCTTGAGCTCCTCCTGGCTGGCGTGGCCCGAGGCGTGCACCTTGTAGCGGGGGGGGTAGAAGACGTAGGCCCCCAGCGCATAGAGGCGGTTGATGACGTGATTGACGGCCTCCTCGTTGCCCGGGATGGGGCTGCTGCTCAGGATGACCGTATCGCCCTCTTTGAGGGCAATCTTGGCGTGGTTTCCCGCTGCCAGGCGGGACAGGGCGGCCTCGGGCTGGCCCTGGGAGCCCGTGGTGATCACCAGCACCTGCTCGTCGGGCAGGTCCTTGACCTCGTCCAGGGTGTAGAAGCGGTCCTTCTGCTTGAAGTAGCCGAGCTCCAGGGCGATCCGGGCGTGCTTGAGCATCGAGCGGCCGTCCACGGCGATCTTGCGCCCGTACTTTTCCCCTGCCGTTACCACCGACTGAATCCGGTGGATGTGGGAGGCAAAGGTGGTCACAAAGATGCGCCCCTTGGCCGCCCCAATCACCCTGTCCAGCTCCTCGGCCACCTCGCTTTCGCTGGGGGTGGTGCCGGGCCGCTCGCCGTTGGTGGAGTCGGCGATCAGGCAGAGCACCCCTTCCGCCCCGGCCTGGGCAATCTTTTCCAGGTGGGAGGTCTGGCCGTCGATGGGGTGAGGGTCTAGCTTGAAGTCGCCGGTGTGGACAATCTTGCCCACCGGGGTGTGGATGATCATCCCGAAGTTATCAGGGATGGAGTGGGTCATGCGGAAGAGGTCCAGCAGGAAGTAGCGCCCGATGCGGATCTGGTCGTCGGTGGAGACCTCTTTGAACTCGTACTCCCCGGGGTTGATGCCGAACTCCTCCAGTTTGCCCCGCACCAGCCCCAGGGTGAGCCTGGCCCCGTAGATGGGCACTTTGGGGAGCTGGGGGAGGAGGTAGGGCAGGGCCCCGATGTGGTCCTCGTGGCCGTGGGTGAGCACCCAGCCTTTGATGAGCTCCTTGTGCTGAATCAGGTAGTCGATGCGGGGGATGACGATGTCCACCCCCAGCATGCGCTCGTCGGGGAAGGCCAGCCCCCCGTCGATTACGAACATCTCGTCCTCATAGCGGAAGACGGTGATGTTCTTGCCTATCTCGCCGGTACCGCCCAGGAAGACAATCTCCACCGCTCCCCCCGGTTTGCCCAGCAGAAGGGGCGCCTTGGGCTTGGGCCGGGGTTGTCGCCGGCGTGGCCCTCTTGGGCTGAAGCCTGGTTTTTCGTCCATGGTTGCTCCTGCTAAAGGGCCCGGACCGCAGCCTGGCGGTCGGCCCAGTCTCGTGCAGCCATCAGCGCTTGGCTGGGGGGCGGCGGGGCACGAGGCCCTCCAGCTCTGGGCGAATCAGGTCCACCCGGCCTTGCTCGTCGATGCTGTTGACCTTAACCCGCACCTTCTGCCCGAGCTTGAGCACGTCCTCTACCCGTTCTACCCGCCCCTTGGCGAGCTGGCTGATGTGCAGCAGGCCATCTTTTCCGGGCAGAATTTCCACGAAAGCGCCGAAGTTGGTGATGCGGGTGACGGTGCCCTCGTATATCTCGCCCACCTTGGCCTCGGCGGTGAGGCCCTGGATGCGATTTCTGGCCTCCTCGGCGGCGGTGGCGTTGGCGCTGTAGATGCGGATGGTGCCGTCCTGCTCGATATCGATTTCTACCCCAAGCTCCTCGAGCTGCCGGATATTCTTGCCTCCCGGCCCGATGATGAGGCCGATCTTCTCCGGGCTCACCTTAAGGGTGAGGATGCGCGGTACATGGGGCTTCATCTCGGCCCGGTGGGTGGGCAGGGCTTGCTCCATCAGGCGCAGGATGTGCAGCCTGGCCTCGCGGGCCTGGTAGAGGGCCTGGCGCATGAGCGCGGGGGAGAGGCCCTTGACCTTGATGTCCATCTGCAAGGCGGTGATGCCGTCGCGGGTGCCGGTCACCTTGAAGTCCATGTCCCCCAGGGCGTCCTCCAGCCCCAGGATGTCGGTGAGCACCACCGCCCGCTCGCCCTCCTTGACCAGCCCCATGGCCACTCCGGCGACGTGCTTCCTAAGCGGCACACCCGCGTCCAGGAGGGCGAGGCAGCCCGCGCAGACCGTGGCCATGCTGGAAGAACCGTTGGACTCGAGCACATCCCCCACCACCCGCACGGTGTAGGGAAACTCCTCGTGGGAGGGCATGACCGCCTTGAGGCCGCGCTTGGCCAGGTTGCCGTGCCCTACTTCGCGCCGGCTCACCCCCCGCAGGCGCCGCACCTCGCCGGTGGAGTAGGGGGGGAAGTTGTAGTGCACCAGAAAAGGGTCCTCGGTCTCGAGGCCCAGGTCGTCCACGAGCTGGGCGTCCTGGCCGGTGCCCAGGGTGACCACCCCCAGCACCTGGGTCTCACCCCGGGTGAAGATGGCCGAGCCGTGGGCCCGGGGCAGCACATCGGTCTCGATCCAGATGGGCCGCACCTGCTCAGGGGTGCGCCCATCGGCCCGCTTGTTTTCCTCCAGCACCAGCCGGCGGAGCTCCTGGCGGACCACCTCGTCGAAGGCCTCGGCCACCAGCTTGCGCCGGGCAGCATCCACCGTGCCGTCCTCGGCAGGGGGGACGAACTCCTCCACCAGGGCCTGGGCAAAAGCCTCCAGCGCCTTGGAGCGCTCCCCTTTGGAGGCGGTCTGCAGCACGGCGGCCAGGCCCTTCTCCCGCGCGCGCTGGTAGAGGGCGGCCTGGGCCTCGGGCTCGAGCTGGGGCGGGGGGGTGAAGGCAAACTTCTCCTTGCCCAGTTCGGCCCGCATCACCTCCTGCAGGGCCAGGATGGGCTGCATGGCCTGGTGGGCAAACTCCAGGGCCTCCACCAGCTTGTCCTCCGGCACCTCCTGCGCAGCGGCCTCCACCATGATGATGGCTTCCTTCGAGCCGGCCACCACCAGGTCCAGGGCGCTGTTTTCCTGCGCCACGGGGTTTAGCACCAGCCGCCCGTCCTGCAGCCCCACGCGCACCGCTGCTATTGGGCCCTCCCAGGGGATGTCGGAGAGCATCAGGGCTGCGCTCGCAGCGATGGGCCCCAGGATGTCCGGGGTGTTCTCCTGGTCGGCCGAGAGCACGGTGAGGATGACCTGCACCTCGTGGCGGAAGCCCTTGGGGAAGAGGGGGCGTATGGGCCGGTCGGTGAGGCGGGCCGATAGGATGGCCTTCTCGCCTGGCCGGCCCTCCCGCCGCATGAAGCTGCCGGGGATGCGGCCCACCGCATAGTGCCGTTCCTCGAATTCCACCGTAAGGGGCAGAAAGTCGGCCTCGATGGGGGCATCAGAGGCCTGGGCGGTGGCCATCACCACGGTACCCCCGTAGCGTACCCATACCGAGCCCGAGACCTGCTTGGCGTACTTTCCGGTCTCGATGCTCAGGGTGCGGCCCCCCACCTCCACGCTGTAGCGCCTGCCTTGGGGTGTTGGGATTTCCTGGCTCATGCTTGCTCCCGTAGTTCAGACCCGGTTTAAGCGCCGGGCGCGCTTTGGGTTCGCGAAAGACCCCCCAGCCCCACTTGATGCGGATGGTTGAGAGGGCGTTTTTGTTGTGCACGGCATAAATTGCGCAATCCCGGAATTCGCCGGCTCTTGCAAACCAGCAGCGGAGCCAGCCCCCGGCCCCGCCTACCTGAGTTAATATTCTACACGAAAAACTGCCTCCGGGGTTGCCCCCGGAGCCTTTTTACTTTCTCAAGCCCAGCTTCTCGATGAGCGCTTTATAACGCTCCTCGTCGGTCTTCTGAAGGTAACGCAAAAGCCGCTTGCGCTGCCCCACCAGCATCAGCAGCCCTCGCTTGGCCGACATATCCTTTGGGTTGGCGTTCAGGTGGTTCGAAAGGCGGTTGATGCGCTCGGTGAGGAGGGCCACCTGCACCTCGGTGGAGCCGGTGTCGCCGGGCTTTTGGGCGTATGCTTCGATGATCTTGGTTTTTTCTTCGCGCGTAAAGGGCATGCTTTTCTCCTCGTCGGGTGGGCTTTAGCTGGAGGGCCAAAGCCTCCTCCTGGCCCCCAGGGCCAAGCCCTAAGTATAGGAGCGCCGCTGGGTTGGGTCAAGCCAGAAGAGCCCCAGGGCCAGAAGGGCCAGGCTCGAGCCCGTGAAGAAAGCCCAAGACGGGCCCAGCAGCTCCCAAAGCAGGCCAAAAAGCAGGCCAGCGGGCAGCAGCAACAGGCCGGTTACGGTGTGGTAGAGCCCTATGGCGCTGGCCTTTTCCTGTGGGGGGGTTATGGAGGCCAGATAGGCGCGGCTGCTGCCCTCGAAGGCCGCGCTATAAAGCGCATAGCAGAGAAGCCAGGCCACCCCGTGCCAGGGCTGGCTGCTCAGCCCAAAGCCCAGGTAGGCCAGGGCATGGAAAGCAAACCCACCCATCACCATCCGTCGAAGCCCCAGCCGGTCGGCCAGGGAGCCCAGGGGAAAGGCCAGCAGGGCGTAGAGCAGGTTGTAGGCGGTGTAGGCCAGGGTGGTTTGGGCGACGTTCAGGCCCAGGTCGCTCAGGCGGAGCAGCAGGAAGGCGTTGGAAGCAAGGCCCAGGGTGGCGATGGCCGCTACCAGCAAGAACCGACGGTAAGCGGGGGAGAGGGAAGAAAAGCGCAAAGGAGGTAGGGGAAGCCTTGGCCGCGGCTTTTCGCGCAGGAAGAAGACGATGAGCAGGGTGGCCAGCGCGGCGGGGATGGCTGAGGCCCAGAACACCCCTCTGAAATCGAGCAGGGGCAGCAGGGCGAAAGCCAGGAAGGGCCCCAGGGTGGCCCCCAGGGTGTCCATGGCCCGGTGGAGACCGTAGGCCCGGCCGTAGGCCTCCTTGGGGGCGGCCTCGGCGATCAGGGCGTCGCGGGGGGCCGTGCGAAGCCCCTTGCCCATGCGGTCTAGGAAGCGGAAGCCGAGCACGTGGGCGGGGGTTTGGGCCAGGGCCAGCACGGGCCTCAGCAAGGCGGGGAGGCCGTAGCCCAACAGCAAAAAGGGCCTGCGCGCGGCTGCCCGGTCGGACAGACGCCCCCCCACCACCTTGAAAAGGCTGGCGGTCGCTTCGGCGATGCCCTCGATAAGCCCCACCGCCACGGCTGAGGCCCCCAGCACCCCGGTGAGGAAGAGGGGCAGCAGCGGGTAAACCATCTCGGAGGCCACGTCGCTCAGAAAGCTGACCGAGCCCAGGATGTAGACTTCGCGGGGCAGTCTGTGCACCCCCCCAGTCTAGCCGGTGGAGGCCGGCGTTCCTTGTGCGGGGTGCTCGCGGGTTTTCGCATAAAGCCTTTGTTTCCAGCCAGGGGTTTACTGGACCCCGGCGGCCTGCCTGCGGGGCTTTGCAGGCTTGAGGTGAGGATGTGGGGCTTTACGCCGCGCCTACCCCTCTTTTTAGCGGCCGCAGCGCCGGCCCAAAGCTGCTAAACTGGTAGGCGGTTTCGCCGGGGTGGCGGAACGGCAGACGCTACGGACTTAAAATCCGTTGCCCGCGAGGGCGTGTGGGTTCGAGTCCCATCCCCGGCACCACACCGCTTGAGTCGTTGGTGGGGGGTAGCACGCAAAGCGCGCTCGAGCCCCTCGCGCCAGGCCTTACAATATCCTGGGATAACCATGGTTACCACCGACAGATACAACCCGCATGAAATCGAGCCCAAGTGGCAGAAGTACTGGGAGGAGATAGGTCTTCTGCGGGCCAGCGAGGACAGAGGTAAGAAAAAGGCCTATGTCCTGGTCATGTTTCCCTATCCTTCGGGCGACCTGCACATGGGCCACCTCAAGAACTACACCATGGGCGATGCCCTGGCCCGCTTCCGCGTCCAGCAGGGCTACAGCGTGCTTCACCCCTTTGGCTGGGATGCTTTCGGCCTGCCCGCTGAAAACGCTGCGCTCAAGTTCGGGGTAAACCCCGCCGAGTGGACCTTTGGCAACATCAAACAGTCCAAGGAGTCCTTGGCCCTCATGGGCATCCAGTACGACTGGAGCCGCGAGGTGACCACCTGTCTGCCCGACTACTACAAGTGGAACCAGTGGATCTTCCTCAAGATGTACGAGCGGGGCCTGGTTTACCGCAAGAAGAGCCTGGTGAACTGGGACCCGGTTGAGCAGAGCGTGCTGGCCAACGAGCAGGTGATCGACGGGCGGGGGTGGCGCAGCGGGGCTTTGGTGGAAAAGCGGGAGCTCGAGCAGTGGTACCTCAAGATAACCGACTACGCTGAGCGCCTTTTGAACGACCTGGACAGGCTTCCCCGCTGGCCCGAGAAGGTCAAGGCCATGCAGCGGGCCTGGATTGGCAAGAGCGTGGGGGCCGAGTTCGACTTCCAGGTCAAAGGGCACCCCGTCAAGATCCGGGTCTTCTCCACCCGCCCCGACACCATCTTCGGGGCCACCTTCATGGTGCTTGCGCCCGAGCACGAGCTGGTGGCGGAGATTACCACCCCCGAGCGGCGGGCCGAGGTGGAGGCCTATGTGGCCGCGGCCAGGCTCAAAAGCGAGGTGGAGCGCCAGCGCGAGGACCGGGAGAAGACCGGGGTCTTCACCGGCGCTTACGCCATCAACCCCGCCAACGGCAAGGAGATTCCCATCTGGGTAGCCGACTACGTGCTCGCAGGCTATGGCACCGGGGCCATCATGGCCGTGCCGGGTGAAGATGAGCGGGACTGGGAGTTCGCGGAGAAGTACGGGCTGGAGATCATCCGCACCGTGGAGCCCCCGCCGGGCTGGGAAGGCAAGGCCTACACCGGGGACGGCCCTGCCATCAACTCGGGCTTCCTCAATGGGCTTTACGTGGAGGAGGCCAAGCGGAAGATTATCGCCTGGATGGAGGAGCAGGGCATCGGCCAGGCCAAGGTCAACTACCGCCTGCGCGACTGGCTCATAAGCCGCCAGCGCTACTGGGGCACCCCCATCCCCATGGTCCACTGCGATAGCTGCGGCATTGTGCCGGTGCCCTACGAGGACCTGCCGGTGGTGCTGCCCACCCTCAAGGACGTGGAGGATATCCGGCCCAAGGGTAAAAGCCCCCTGGCCGCGCACCCCGAGTTCTACCAGTGCACCTGCCCCAGGTGCGGTGCTGCGGCCCGGCGGGACACCGATACCATGGACACCTTCTTCGACTCGTCCTGGTATTTCCTGCGCTACACCGACCCCAAGAACGAAAACCTGCCCTTCGACCCCCAGAAGGCCAACTTCTGGATGCCGGTGGACCAGTACATCGGCGGGGTGGAGCACGCCATTTTGCACCTGCTCTACGCCCGCTTCTTCACCAAGTTCCTGCACGATCTGGGCATGGTGGAGGCCGAGGAGCCCTTCGAGGGCCTCTTCACCCAGGGCATGGTGATGGGCTGGACCGATGTGGGCGAGGTGGAGGTGAGGGAGGGCCGGATTTACTTCCAGGACGACGCGCGGCGGAGCAAGCTCGAGCTGCCCCAGGGGCTCACCCTGGAGGAAGCCCAGAAGATGGGGGCCGAGCTGCGGGAAGAGGGGGGTAGGCCCCACTTCTGGAAGCCCGCGGTGATGAGCAAAAGCCTGGGCAACGGGGTGATGGTGGGGCCCTTCGTGAGGGAGCAGGGGGCCGACATTGCCCGCATCACCATCCTCTTCGCCGCTCCGCCGGAAAACGAGATGGTCTGGACCGAGGAAGGGGTGCAGGGGGCCTGGCGCTACCTGAACCGGGTCTACCGCCTGGTGGCCGAGAACCGGGCCGAGCTTCTGGCCCAGGTTGGGGAGCTCGAGCCGGCCGCGCTGGAGGGTGTTCACAGGGCCCTCTACCGCAAGCTGCACCAGACCA
Source organism: Meiothermus sp. QL-1 (assembly GCF_003351145.1). Taxonomy (NCBI): domain Bacteria; kingdom Thermotogati; phylum Deinococcota; class Deinococci; order Thermales; family Thermaceae; genus Meiothermus; species Meiothermus sp. QL-1. The sequence goes on from NZ_QQSV01000012.1 coordinate 51,259, forward strand.
TCAAGAAGGTCACCGAGGATTTGGAAAACCTCCGTTTCAACACCGCCATCGCGGCCCTGATGGAGCTTTTGAATGCCCTCTACGACTACCGCAAGGAGGCTAGGGTAACCCCGGTCTTCCGCGAGGCGGTGCTGCGCTACATCCAGATGCTGGCCCCCTTCGCCCCCCATCTGGCCGAGGAGCTCTGGCACGAGTTCCACCAGGACTCGGTTTTCCACCATCCCTGGCCGGAGGTGGACCAGGGCGCGCTGGTGGCCGAGGTCTTCGAGCTGGTGGTCCAGGTCAACGGCCGGGTGCGGGGCCGGGCCCAGGTGGCGGTGGGGGCCAGTGAGGCGGAGGTCAGGGCCATCGCCCGGCAGATTCCCAACGTGGCCCAGCACCTGGCGGGCAAGGAGGTGCTCCGGGAGGTCTATGTGCCCGGGAAGCTGCTGAACATCGTGGTGCGGGAGTGAACCCGTGGAAACCTGGGGCCGGCTGGCGTAGCATCAGGGTATGGTCACCCTATCCAAGATCAACAGCCTGGCCGAGGGGCAGGTGCTGGAGTGCGTGGGGGAGGAGGCAGGCGACACCTTTCGCATCCTGGTGCAGCACACCTCGCCCAGCCACTACGAGGCCCTGGGTAAGGTGACGCTGAAGGGGGGGCAGGTGCACTACCAGTCCTCCGGCCCCATGACCGCCGAGTTGCTGCTCCAGTGGCTCAATGCCCTCTTTGACCGCTGGCCGGGGGCCAGGGCCGTCCCCTGGGTCGCGCGGCCCCATAACGAGAAGACCCGGCAGTTCGTGCAGGAGGTGCGGCAGGCTACCTAGAGCCCCTCTAGGGCCTCCGCCAGCATCTCCAGGCTGCTCAGGTTGTGGATGGGCAGGAAGTGGTCCACGTAGGGCAAAGCCGCCACCAGGCCGCGGGTGAGGGGCCGGTAGCCAGGGGTTCCCAGGAGGGGGTTGAGCCAGACCAGGCGGTGGCAGGACTTCTGCAGCCGCTCCATCTCGAAGGCCAGAAGCTCGGGGTCCCCCTGGTCCCAGCCATCCGAGATGATGAGCACGATGGCCCCCTGGCCCAGCACCCGCTTGCCCCAGGTGTGGTTGAAGGTGTGCAGGCAGGCCCCGATGCGCGTGCCCCCTGACCAGTCCTTGACCTCCCGCCCCACCTCGGCCAGGGCGGTGTTGGCGTCGCGTTTTTTGATGGAGCGGGTGATGCGGGTGAGGCGGGTACCGAAGGTGAAGACCTCCACCCGCCGCACGCCCCGGCGCGTCTCGGCCCAGGCAAAGGCGTGCAGGAACTGGAGGAGCATCCGGGCGTAGCGCTCCATGGAGCCCGAGACGTCGGCCAGGGCCACGATGGGCCGCGGCTTGCGCTTGCGGCTGCGCCAGGCCAGCGAGAGCACCTCGCCCTGGTGCCGCAGGGCCCGTCTCAGGCTCCGGCGCAGGTCGGGCTGCTCCTGGCCCATGGGCCTCATCCGGCGGGAGCGCCGTTCGGGTGGGGTCCAGGCCAGGCCCTGGATGAGCCGGCGGGCGGCCTCGAGCTCGGCCTCGCTCATCTGGTCGAAGCGCTTTTGGCGCAGCACCTCGAGCTCGGAGAAGGTGAGGGCGCGGTCCACCAGGGGCTGCGGCGGCCCGTCGGTGGACGGGGTGGTCTGTGGGCTGCGCCCCACCTCCCCCGGGCGGGCCTTGGGGTTTTTGGGGGGCAGAGGGGTCTGGTGCAGCAGCTCGGCGGGGAAACCCTCCAGCCCCAGCGCCTTCCAGAAGCGCCGGAAGACCTCGTCGAACCTGGCCAGGTCTTCCCGGCGGGTGACCAGGGTGCAGCGGGCGGCGAAGAAAAAGCTCTCCGGATCGAAAATGGCGATCTCCCCCAAAGCCCGGGCAAAGGCCGCGGCCTGCCCCGGCGTCACGGGGATGCCCTCCCGGCGCAGGGCCCGGGCGAAGGCCACCACGTGGGAGAGGAGGGAGGTCATAGGGCTCCTAGACCGAGACCTGGGCCCGGGCCAGGAGGTCGCGCACCTGGCTTTTGGTCTTGAGCACGTCGTCCTGGTACTTGAGGAGCGCGCCCAGGGTTTCCTCCACCACCCCTTCGGTGAGCTCGGTCTGGCCCAAAGCGAGCAGCGAGGCCGCCCAGTCCAGGGTTTCGGCGACCCCCGGGGCCTTGTACAGGTCCTGTTGGCGGAGGGCCTGCACGAAGGCCACCGCCTGCTGGGCCAGCTTTTCGGGCACGCCGGGCACCTTCTGGCGCACGATGCGGTACTCCTTCTCGAAGCTCGGGTAGTCAATCCAGTAGTACATGCAGCGCCGCTTCAGGGCATCGTGGATTTCGCGGGTGCGGTTCGAGGTGATGACCACCACCGGGGGGCGCTCGGCCCTGAGGGTGCCCACCTCGGGCACGGTAATTTGCCAGTCGGAGAGGAACTCCAGCAAAAAGGCCTCGAACTCCTCATCGGCCCGGTCAATCTCGTCTATCAGGAGCACCGGGGGCCTGCCGTTCTGGCTTTCCAGGGCCTGGAGCAGGGGGCGTTTGAGGAGAAAGTTGGGGCCGAAGACCTCCTGGTGGATTCGCTCCTGGCTCCGCTCCCCTGCGGCCTCCAAAAGCCGGATTTGGAGCATCTGCCGCGCATAGTCCCACTCGTAGACCGCGCTGCTCACATCCAGCCCCTCGTAGCACTGGAGCCGGATCAGGCGGGTGCCCAGGACCCGGGCCAGCACCTTCACGATCTCGGTCTTGCCTACCCCGGGCTCGCCCTCTAGAAGTAGGGGCCGCTCGAGCCTGAGCGCCAGAAAGACCGCCACCGCAAGCCCCTTATCGGCGATGTACTGGTGTGCCTCGAGGGCCTTTTGGGTTTCCTCCACGGAGGTGGGCAGCATGTTTTCCATCTTCACACAAAAGGGGCCGGGGTGCACCGGCCCCCATCACCAAGCCGGTCCTTAGAGCCCCAGGGCTTGCATCAGGGCGCGCTTGGCCATCACGTCCACCAGGTGGGCGCGGTAGGTGCGCGAGGCGGCACGGTCCTCGTTGAGCGCCTCAGGGGAGAGAAGGTTCTGACAGGCCTGGGCGATGTTTTCGGCGGTCAGCTCCTTTCCGGAAAGAGCCTCCTCCAGCTTGGTGAGGCGCATGGCGTGCTCGCCGGCCCCGGTGACCGCGGCCCGCACCGTGCCCCCGTCCACCACCACCGCCACCCCCACGATGGCATAGCGGCTCGCGGGGTGGGGGAACTTGGCGTAGGCTGTTTTGGCCCCAGACCGGATGGGAATGTGGATCTCGGTTAGGATTTCCTTCTCGTTCAGGGCCGTGCTGAACATGCCGGTGAAGAACTCATCGGCCTCGATGACCCGGCTGCCCGTGGGCCCCATGGCCTTCATCCGCGCGCCCAGGGCCAGCATGGCCGCAGGCAGGTCGGCGGCGGGGTCGGCATGGGCCAGCGAGCCCCCTAATGTGCCCTTGCTCCGCACCGCGGGGTCGCCCACGTGCTGGAGCACCTGGGGCAGGAGGGGGCAGTGTTCCCTGACCAGGGGGTTGTCCTCGAGCTCGCGGTAGGTGGTGGCCGCCCCCACCACCAGGGTGTCGCCCTCCCTGCGCACCCCCTTGAGCTCGGGCAGCCGGGAGATGTCGATCAGGGTGGAGGGGGCGGCCAGGCGCAGCTTCATGGCCGGGATCAGGCTGTGCCCCCCCGCCAGGAGCTTGGCCTCCGGGTCTTGCTGCAGAAGGGCCAGGGCCTCTGCCAGGCTGTTGGCGCGCTTGTAGTTGAAGGCAGCGGTGTACATGCTTCCTCCTTAGTCGGCGGCCTGGGCCAGCCGGCTTCCGTGGATGGCCTGCCAGACCTTCTCCGGGGTGTAGGGCATGTCCAGGTGCCGGATGCCGAAGGGCCGCAGGGCGTCCATCACCGCGTTGGCCACCGCAGCAGTAGAGGCGATGGTCCCGGCCTCGCCGATGCCCTTGATTCCCAGGGGGTTGTGCGGGCAGGGGGTCACGGTGTGGTCGTGTTCAATCTGCACCATGTCGTCGGCCCGGGGCAGGGCGTACTCCAGGTAGTTGCCGCTCAGGAACTGGCCCTCCTGGTCGTAGACGGCCTCCTCCAGCAGGGCCTGGCCCAGGCCCTGGGCGATGCCGCCGTGCACCTGGCCCTCGGCGATCAGGGGGTTGACGACGGGGCCGCAGTCGTCTACCGAGAGGTAGCGCAGGAGCTTGACCTTGCCGGTGTCGGGGTCCACCTCTACCACCGCGATGTGGGTGCCGAAGGGATAGACGAAGTTCTTGGGGTCGTAGAAGTGGGTGGCCTCGAGGCCAGGCTCGAGGTCGGCCGGGTAGTTGTGGGCCAGGTGGGCCTGCAGGGCGATGTCGAAGAAGGTCTTGGCCCGGTCGGGCACCCCGCGGACCATGAACTTCCCGTCCTCGTGCACGATGTCCTCGGGGGCCGCCTCCAAGAGGTGCGCGGCGATGCGCTTGGCCTTGTCCACGATCTTGCGGGCCGCCAGCACGATGGCCGAGAGGCCCGTAGGCGCCGAGCGGGAGCCGTAGGAGCCCCAGCCATAGGGCATCCGGCCGGTGTCCCCGTGGACCAGCACCACGTCCTCCACCGGGATCTGCAGCTCGTCGGCCACCACCTGGGCAAAGGCGGTCTCGTGCCCCTGGCCGTGGCTATGGGTGCCGGTAAAGACCTCCACCTTGCCGGTGGGCATCACCCGCACCAAGGCGCTTTCCCACTGCCCCGCCTGGGCCCCCAGGCTCCCCACCAGGGCCGAGGGGGCCAGCCCGCAGGCCTCGATGTAGGTGGCCACCCCGATCCCGATGTAGCGCCCCTGCTTGCGCAGCTCCTCCTGCTGCTTGCGCAGGGCCGGGTAGTCCGCCATCTCCAAGGCCCGGTCCAGGGCTGCCTCGTAGTTGCCCGAGTCGTAGACCAAGGCCACCGGGGTCTGGTAGGGGAAGGCGTCGGGGGGGATCAGGTTCCTGCGCCGCAGCTCCACCGGGTCCATGCCCAGCTCCTGGGCGGCCAGGTCCACCAGCCGCTCCAGCAGGTAGGTGGCCTCGGGCCGCCCGGCCCCCCGGTAGGCGTCCACGGGCGTGGTGTGGGTGAAGGGGGCGGTCACGTGGCAGTAGATGTGGGGGGTGGTGTAGGGCCCGGCCAGCAGGCAGCCGTAGAGGTAGGTGGGCACCGCCGGGGCGAAGGTGGTCAGGTAGGCGCCCATGTTGGCGATGGTATTCACCCGGATGGCCAGGATTTTGCCGTTCTGGTCCACCGCCATCTCGGCCTCGGTCTCGTGGTCGCGCCCGTGGGAGTCCATCACGAAGCTCTCCGAGCGCCGGGCGGTCCACTTGACGGGCCGGCCCAGTTTCTTGGCCGCGTAGAGGACGATGATCTCCTCGGGGTACTGGTAGATCTTGGAGCCGAACCCCCCGCCCACGTCGGGGGCAATCACCCGCAGCTTGTGCTCGGGGATGCCCATCACAAAGGCCGAGATGATGAGGCGGTGGATGTGGGGGTTCTGGCTGGTGGTGTAGAGGGTGTACTCCTCGGTGGCCCGGTGGTACTGGGCCAGCGAGGCCCGGGGCTCCATAGCGCTCGGCACCAGCCGGTTGTTGCGCAGTTTGAGTTTGACCGTCTTGTAGGCGCTGGCAAAGGCGGCGTCTACCGCGGCTTTGTCCCCGATGCTCCAGGTGAAGCAGATGTTGTCGGGGATTTCGTCGTGGACCGCTGGGGCACCCGGCTTGAGCGCCTCGCTGCCGAGGGCCACCGCGGGCAGGGGCTCGTACTCCACCTCTACCATTTGGGCCGCGTCCTCGGCGATCTGGCGGGTCTCGGCCACCACCGCGGCCACGATGTCCCCCACGTGCCGGGCCTTGTCGGGGGTGATGGCGAAGTGGGGCGGGGTCTTGATGCCGGGGTGGAGCCAGCCGGTGGGGATGCTCTTGATGCCAGCCTCGATCATCTCCTGGCCGGTGATCACCGCTAGCACCCCGGGCAGGGCCAGGGCCTTGCTGGCGTCGATCCGCTTGATGCGGGCATGGGCGTAGGGGGAGCGCACCATGGCGGCGTGCACCATGCCGGGGAGGGTAAGGTCATCGGTGTAGTTTCCGGTGCCGGTGATGAAGCGGGGGTCCTCCACCCGCTTCATGGCCTTGCCAAAGAACTTCTCAGCCATACCCTCCTCCTCTAGTCGGCAGCAGCGACAATCTCGGCTTTAGCCATCTTCTGGGCTGCGTACTGCACCGCCCGGATGATGTTGTGGTACCCGGTGCAGCGGCAGAGGTTGCCCTCCAGGGCGTGCCGGATCTCGGCCTCGGTGGGGTTGGGGTTCCTGTTGAGGAGGTCCACCGCGGTCATAATCATGCCCGGGGTACAGAAGCCGCACTGGAGGCCGTGCATCTCCCAGAAGCCCTCCTGCACGGGGTGCAGCTTGCCGTCGGCGCTCAGACCCTCGATGGTGGTGATGCTCGAGCCGTCGGCTTGGACGGCGAACATGGTGCAGGACTTCACCGCCTGGCCGTCCACATGCACCACACAGGCCCCGCACTGGCTGGTGTCACAGCCCACGTGGGTGCCCGTAAGGCCCAGGTGCTCGCGCAGGTAGTGCACCAGCAAAAGCCGGGGCTCAACTTGGCTCTCGTAGGTTTTTCCGTTTACCTTGACCTTGATGTTCACTTTCTCTGCCATAGGGCCCTCCTCTAAAGATGTGGGGGTTGTGCCTCGAGCCTGGCCTCTTAGGGCGGGCCCTCGCCGCCATCCCTGAGGCCATACAGGGTCTTGGGGTCTGGAAGCGCGGGGCAGTAAATGGGCAATTCGAGCCTCCTTGCAAAGCCGCTGGTTCCCGCTTGACGACCGGCTGGTTCGGAATAGGCCTGCTTTGTCTGAACTATACGCCTTATTGGGTGAGATTTGCAAATGTGGTTCCAGCTCACACTGAATGTGAGCTACCCGGGTATGGCCTGCCGGCTGGGCGGCTAAGCTGGTGCCAGATATGGCCAACGAAGCCAGGGCTTTGCTGGAGGCCCTCGAGGCGGCCTGGGCCGAGGGTAAGGCGACGGCTGTAGCCACCGTGGTGCGGGTGATCGGCTCGGCCTATCGGCGCGAGGGGGCTAAGATGCTGGTGCGGGAGGACGGCGTTTCGGTCTGCATGATCTCTGGGGGGTGCCTGGAGCAGGAGATGATCGAGCGGGCCATGCAGATGCTGGCCCGGGGCAGGCCGGAGCGCACCGTCTTTGATTACGCCGAGGACAAGACCTGGTGGCCGGGCTGCGGGGGCACGGTGGAGGTCTGGGTGGAGCCGGTGGACGGCCAGAGCCTGCTGTACCGCTGGCTTTTGGAGAGCACCGAGGCCGAGCCCTCGGTGCTGGCCACGGTTTTGAGTGGGGGGGAGGGACGGCTCTGGCTCAGGCCCGACGGCAGGGTGGAGGGCCAGATCGCCCCCCCAGAGCTTCAGGCCCAGGTGCTGCGCATAGCGCAGCAGATGCAAAGGGTCACCTCCCGCCCCACCACCCGCTATGTAGAGGAGGCAGAGGTCTTCTTCGATGTTTCGAGTCCCATTCCCGAGCTGGTGCTCTTCGGAGCAGGCCACGATGCCAGGCCCATGGCCCACCAGGCCCTGGTGCTGGGCTTTCGGGTTACAGTGGTGGACGCGCGGCCCGAGCTGCTCGAGGGATTCGAAGGCTGCCAGACAGTGGAGGCCTCCCCCGAGGAGTTCGAGCGCAAGGTGCGGCTCACGCCCCGCCACCATGTGATCGTGATGAACCATCAGCTGGAGATCGACCGCAAAGCCCTGCGCTTCGCCCTGGCCTCCCCGGCCCGCTACGTGGGGGTGCTGGGGCCCAGGAGCCGGCTGGAGCGGATGCTGGAGGCTTTGGCGGCAGAAGGCTTTGTGCCTACCGCCGAGCAGCTAGCCCGTCTGCGCAACCCTATCGGGGTTGACATCGGTGCGGAAAGCCCGGAGGAAATCGCCCTGTCTGCCCTGGCCGAGATCGTGGCCCTGCGGCGGGGCTTTGGGGGTGGTTTTCTGAACGACAAGAAGGCGGGCATCCACCAGCCTGAGCGGGTCCTTACCCCCTGAGCTGCCGCACCTGGGCGGCGATGCGCACCGAGGCGTTGGTGGCACCGTAGCCGCCATAGTTTCGCCTTTGCACGATCTCGAAGAAGAAGAGGTTGCCAAAGGTCTGGGTATAGGCCTGGAAGAACTCGCCCTCTTCGCTCTGCTCGTAGAGAATGTGGTGCTGCTTGAGTTTCTCTAAGAGCGCTTCGTCCAGGCCGTAGCGGGCCTCGAGGTCGAGGTAATAGTTCTCGGGGATGGGCAGGGTTTCGAGCCCGTTTTGCCGCAGGGCCTCGAGGGTGGCGAAGATGTCCTGGGTCTCCAGGGCGATGTGCTGCACCCCACCGCCGTAGTAAGCGCTCAAAAAGCGGGCGGCCAGGGTCTCGTGGTGCTGCGAGGCGTTGAGCACCAGGCGCAGGCGGCCATCCGGGCTTTCTAAGGCCTGGCTCTCGATGAGGCCCTGGGGATCGGGGATTTCGGTCAGGTCGCGGGGTTCCAGGCCCAGCACGCTTCGGTAGAAGAGCCGCCAGGAGAGGAGCTGGGCCGGGGGCATGACCTGGGCCAGGTGGTCAATGCGGAGCAGGTGGGGAACCTCGGGCGGGGGGGCCAAAGGCTCCAGTTCGGCCAGCCAGGGCGAGGTGGGCTCGAGCAGGTAGAGGAGGCTGCCCTCTAGCCCGGGCAGGGCCGGTAGGGGCCAGTCGCCGGGCGCCAGGGTGGGCACCCGGTAGGCCTGGGCCCGGGCCAGGGCCTGGGGCAGGTGGGTGACCTCGAGGCCCAGCGCGCACACCGCAGGGCCGTGCAGCAGGTGGTAGCTGTGGGCAAAGCCCTCGCTCTCGGCGTTCACCACCAGGCGAACCTGCCCTTGCTGCCACACCCGAATCTGCCGGGTGGGGTGGCGGTGGGTGCAGGCAAAGCCCATTCGCACAAGCAGGTCTTCCAGTTCGGCGGCCTCGCTTTCGTCGAGGGCAAACTCCACAAAGCCCACCCCCAGGCACCCAGGCCGCGGAAGGCGCCCCGGTTCGCGCAGTTCTTGCAGGTAGATGAGGGAGCGGTAGCCGTCCTGGGCCACCTCGCGGGGGGGCGCTGAGCGAAACTGGTCGTTGAAGATTTCCAGCGATATATAGCCCTCGTAGCGCGCGTCGGTTAGGGCCTGCATGAAGTCTTGCAGGGGAAGCTGGCCCTGGCCCGGCAGGTTGCGGAAGTGGCGGCTCCAGGGCAGCAGGCCCATCTCCAGCCGGGGGGCGTCGGCCACCTGCACCAGGAAAATCTTCTCCGGCGGGATGCGGGGAATTCCGGAGAGGGGCAGCCCCTGGGAAAGGATGTGGAAGCTGTCCAGGATGGTGCCCACCGCGGGGTGATCGGCCCGGCGCACCACCTCCCAGGCGTCGCGGTAGTCGTGGATGTGCCGCCCCCAGGCCAAAGCCTCGAAGCCCACCCGCATCCCCCGCGCACGGGCCAGCTCGCCCAGCTCATAGAGGTCCTCGGCGGCCCGCTCGAGGCCCGGCAGACTCTTGGGCGAGACGTTGGAGCAGACCAGGAGCAACTCGGTGCCCAGCGCTTCCATCAGGTCGAACTTGCGCAAGGCCCGCTCGAAAGCCCGGCTCCGCTCGGGCTCGGGCAGGCCCTCGAAGTCGCGGAAGGGCTGGAAGGCCACCAGCTTAAGGCCCAGCTCGCGGATGAAGGCCCCCACCGCCTTGGGGGGGCCGTCGAAGGTGAGCAGGTCTTGCTCGAAAAGCTCCACCCCCTCGAAGCCGGCCTGGGCGATGGCCTCGAGCTTGCTCCGCAGGTCGCCGCTCAGCGATACGGTGGCGATGGAGGTTTTGAACATCCCGCTCCTCCTCACCACACCAGCACTACCTTGGGCTGGGCCAGCCGGCCCTCCAGGAGCTCGGTAAAGCTCTCCTGAAAAGCGCTGAAGGGCCGCACCACCGCCAGCTCCTCGGGCAGATGGGCCACCAGCTCCACCGCGCGGGCAAAGTCGTCGTGGGTGAAGACGTAGGCCCCCTTGAGGGCAATTTCTTGCAGCACCACCCGTTGCAGGGGCAAAGGGGCTTCGGTGGCCTCGAGGCCCACCAGCACCACCGTGCCCCCCGGTTCCGCTGCGTTCACGGCCAGGCCCAGGGTGGCTTGGCTGCCCACACAGTCCATCACCCGCTCGAAGGGGCCCTCCGGCTTTTCCAAAACCCTTTCGATGAAGCCAAGCCTGGCCAGCCACTGCTGCCGCAGGGGGTTGCGTTCGGCCACCCAGACCCGCGCCCCGGCCCGGGCCAGGAGCCAGGCCGCCAGGGCGCCAATGGCCCCCCCGCCCAGCACCAGCACCCGCCGCCCCAGCACCGGCCCTAAAAGCTCCACCGCCCGCAAGGCCACCGCCAACGGCTCGCACAAAGCCCCCTTCCAAAGGGGCAGGCCCTCCGGCAAGGGGTAGAGCTGCGCCAGGGGCAGCCGGATCTGCTGGGCAAACCCCCCCCAGTGGTGAAAGCCCACGTTGGTGCGCCGGGCGCAGAGGTTGGAAAGCCCCCGGCGGCAATGGTCGCAGCGCCCGCAGGCCACCAGCGGGTTCACCGCTACGGCCCGGCCCACCCAGTCCTCAGGGCCTTCCAGCACCGTTGCGGCAATCTCGTGCCCCAGCACCAAGGGTGGGCGCCAGCGGGCCCGCATGGCCGGGGTGCCCTTGTAGACGCTCAGGTCGCTGCCGCACACGCCGCAGGCCGCCACCTGCAGCAGCACCCCGCCCTCCCTAGGGGGGGCCACCTCCTGCAGGGTTAGCTTCTCGAAGTCCTCCAGTACCACCGCTTGCATCAGGCCCGCTCCTTCGCCGGCAGGCGCAGCCATCCCCACCAGCCCAGCCGAAGGCCCAGCACCCCCACCACCATGGCCAGGTTCAAAAAGGCCAGCACAAGGGCCAAGGGCCGCTCGAAGAAGCTCAGGAGGTTCCAGTGGGTCTTGATCATGCTGACCATGAAGTGCTGCTCCAGCAAAGGCCCCAGCACCATCCCCAGCACCACCAGCCCCAGGGGGAAGCCCCCCTGCCGCAGCACAAAGCCCAAAGCGCCCAGCACCGCCAGCAAATAGAGGTCGAAGGGGTTGTTGTTGACGGCATACGCCCCCACCACACATAGCCCCAGCACTGCCCCCATCAGCACCCGCATGGGAATCCGGAGCAGGCTTTGCACCACCAAAGCGCTCAGGTAGCCCCCCAAAGGCATCAGCACCGCGCTCGCCAAGAAGAAGGCCAGGTAAATCTGTACCACCAGGGCCCCGTGCTTGTTGAAGAGCTCCGGGCCGGGGGTGATGCCCATGGCCAGGAACATCCCCAGCAGGATGGCGGTGAGGGTATCGCCAGGTAGCCCCAGGGCCATGGCCGGAATCCAGGCCCCGGCCACCGCCGCGTTGTTGGCGCTGCTGCCGTCCAGGGCTACTTGTTCCGGGCGGCCCTTGCGCATCCGGCGCAGGTTGCTGGAAATCCAGGCGGCTATATCCGAGCCGGCCCCCGGCAAAAAGCCCACGAAGGTACCCAGCACCGAGGAACGCGCCAGGCTTCCGCGCTCTTTCCAGCATAACCGCCCGGCTTCAAAAAAGTACCTTCGGAAGACCGAACCCCGCCCCAGCCCCTCGGCGTGGGGGCTCGATGCGCGTGGACCGTGGAGCAGGTGGTGCAGCACCTCGCTCACCCCAAAGAAGGCGATCAGGGCCACGATAAAGTCGATGCCCCCCAGCAGGTCGCGCTGGCCAAAGGTGAAGCGGGGGTTGCCCAGGGCGGGGTCGTAGCCGATGGTGGCCAGGAGCATCCCCAGGGCAAAGGCGATGGCCCCTTTCCACACCCGGGGCACCGCCAGAATGCCGCTCAGGATGCCCAAGAGCACCAGCCAGAAGTACTCGAAGGAGGAAAACTGCCGGGCGATGGCCACCAGCCCCAGCGAGCCCACCACCAAAAAGCCCAGCCCTATCAGGCTGCCAACGGCCGAGGGCAGGGCCGAAAGCCCCAGAGCGAAGGCAGGGGAGCGCTTTTTGGCCACCTCGTGCAGTTCCTCGGCGTAGGCCGCCGAGGCCGGGGTGCCGGGCATCCGCACCAGCACCGAGCCGATATCTCCGGCGAAAATGGCGGTGGCGGTGATGCCGATGAGGGCGGCCAGGGCCACCTCTGGGCCCAAAAAGAGTAGGATGGGAATGGCCAGGCTGATGGCCAGGGTAGCGGTAAGGCCGGGAATGGCCCCGAAGATAGCTCCGTACAGCGACCCCAGCAGCAAAGCCAGCAAAGCTTCCGGGCTCAGGAAGCTCATCCCTGCACCCCCAGGATGCGCTGGAAGGCCAGGTAGACCAGCAAGGCCACCCCTCCGCCGGTGAGCAGGGCTCCCAGGGGGCGTGTTCCCAAAAGCCAGGCCCCGGCCAGAGCGTAAAGTCCGGCGGTCAGGCTTAGCCCCACCAGCCTTAGCAGCCAGGGGGCCAGGGCCAGGGCCACAAGGGCTAGCAGCACCCGGCCCTCACCGCCCTGGAGCCCTGCCTTGCTTCCCCGCCCTTCCCACCAAAGCCCCGCGCCGCTCAAGAGCAGCACCACTCCCAGGATGCTGGGAAACAAGGCCGGGCCGGGGTAGCCCCCCTCCATCTGCGGCAGGCCTTGGCTGAGGAGGAGGGCAGCCGTACCCAGGGCTATGGCCAGCAGAGCTGTGACGCGTTCCCAGAAGCGTTCGGTTGGCACGTGGAGCCCCTTTTAGAACCTGAGGTCAAGCTCCTGCACAATTTGCTGCATGGCCCGGGTGCGCTCCTGCAGGAAGGCCAGGCTGGCTTTTCGGTCGAGGTGGTTGATGACCAGGTTGGCGTTGTTCATGAAGCGCACGAACTCGGGGTCTTGTACGGCTTTGGCAAAGGCCTTGTCGAGTACATCCACCACCGAGGGCAGGGTGTACTTGGGTGCGGCGGCCATCAGGAAGGAGGCAAAGGTCCAGTCTATGCCCAATTCCTTGAGGGTGGGTACATCGGGGAAGCTGGGGAAGCGCCTATCGGTCATGAAGGCCAGGAAGCGGGCCTCGCCGGACCTAACCAAAGCACTGGCCTCGCCGATGGCCACAAAGGCCACGTTGACCCCACCGGCGATAAGTTCCTGCAGCGCCGCCGCGGCCCCCTGCGCGGGCACCCAGGGCAGGGCGTTTTCCCTGGCCCCAATGGCCCTCAAAAAGCCCAGCCGGGCAAAGTCGTAGGAACCCCACTTGGCGGTGCCGGAGGCCTTGTACCTGCCGGGGTTCTGTTTGATGTCGGCCACCAGCTCCTGCACGCTGCGCCAAGGAGCATCCCTGCGCACCACGATGGCCACCGGGTTCAGCACCAGAAGCGAGACTGGGGTGAACTGTTCGGCGTCGATCCTGGTCTGGGCAACCCAGGGGGGCAGCACGACCTCTAAGGTGATGATGCCGATGGTGTAACCGTCGGGGCGGCCCTGGGCAATAGCCCCGTGACCTACGGCGCCACCCCCGCCGGTGCGGTTGACCACCTGGAAGGGCACCCCCAGGTTTTTCTCCAGAATAGGGGCCAGAGCCCTTGCAGTGAGGTCGGTGGAGCCCCCAGGCGACCAGGGCACGATCAGCGTAACCGGGCGCACGGGGTAGCGCTGCGCCAGCCCGAGCCCAAGGAGCGCCACTATCAAGGTCAAGACAAACGTCCACCAGCGTTTCATGCGTTCCTCCCTTTGTTCTTCGGCTTACAGCAGGGTTGGGAAATGACCTGGTTGTAAGCGAAGTGGGGTTACTATACTCGAAGTCCTACTAAAATTCAACTGGCATCTCAGTGAGATTTGAACTAGACTGGACTCATGACCCCGGCATCCCTCGAGGCCCTCCCCCTGCGCGAGCAGGCCTACTGGCGCATTAAGCAGCTCATCCTGGACGAAGAGGTCCCGGCCAACAGCTTTCTTTCCGAGCGCAGCCTGGCCGAGCGGTTGGGTATGAGCAAGACCCCGGTGCGGCTGGCCATCGCCCGCCTCGAGCACGAAGGCTACGTGCGGGTCTCGCCGCAGCAGGGCATTGTGGTGCTGGCCCTGACCTTTGAGGACATCCTGGACTTCATTGATTTTCGTCTGGCCCTGGAAAGCTTCGTGGTGCGTCGCCTGGCCGCCGCCCCCAGCCCAGAGCGGGCCCAGGCCCTGGAGGCCCAGCTTGCCGAACAGGCCCGGGTGGTGCACGACCCCGCAAGCAGCCGTCAGGCCCTGGTACAGGCCGATATGGCCTTTCACAAGTTTCTGGCCACCCTTTTGGGCAACCGGCCCATCCTGCAGGCCCTGGAGCGCCAGCAGGAGATGCTCTACCGCATTGCCATGCGCATCTTCCAGAAGTACCCCGACCGGCGCGAGCAGAGCTTTGCCGAGCACCGGGCCCTGTGCCGCTTCATTGCCGCGGGGCAGCAGGCCGAGGCGGTGGCCCTCATCGAGCAGCACATCCTGCGCATCAAGTCGTTGTTGGTGGGGGACAAGGGGGGCGTCTAGCTATTTGGGACTGGAGGGTTTTGTTCGCTAAGCGAACACTGTTCACATGTCGAACAAGCCGTGCTATACTCTGGCCCATGAATCCCCCCGTGCCTGTACCACCGCTGGTGAAGGACCCCGAAGCGGGCGAGGACTTCTTCGTGGAGGCCTTGGCTCGAGGCCTGGCGGTAATCCGCTGCTTCGACGAGCAGCACGAGCGGCTTACCATCAGCGAGGTGGCCCGACTGACCGGCCTCACCCGGGCCACGGCCCGGCGCTCGCTGCTGACCCTATGCGCCCTGGGCTACATGGCCACCGACGGTAAGCAGTTCTGGCTAACCCCCAGGATTCTGAGCCTGGGGCACGCCTACCTTTCCTCCACCCCCTTGCCGCGCCTGTTGCAGCCGGTGCTGGAGGAGGTGAGCGGGCAGCTTGGCGAGTCCTGCTCGGCCAGCATTTTGGATGGGGGGGAGATCGTTTACATTGCCCGCGCCGCCACCCGGCGGGTGGTCTCGGTGGGGCTTGGGGTAGGGAGCCGGCTGCCGGCCTACTGCACCTCGATGGGCCGGGTGCTGCTCGCAGCGCTGGAGCCGGCGGCGCTCGAGGCCTACCTGGCCCGCACCCCCTTGCGCCCCCTTACCCCCCACACCCTGACCGACCCCGCCCGGCTCAAGCAGGAGCTGGCCCGGGTGCGCGCGCAGGGGTTTGCCCTGGTGGACCAGGAGCTCGAGCTGGGCCTGCGCTCCATAGCCGTACCGGTGCAGAACGCCCGCGGGCAGGTGCTGGCGGCCATGAACATCGGGGTACAGGCGGCGCGGGTAAGCCCGGAAGAGCTGCTGGGGCGCATGCTGCCGGTGCTGCGGCAGGCAGCGGCCTCGCTGGTGCCGCTTTTGGGGATTTGAGGGGGGCGCATGACCCGTTTCGCTCAGATCAACGGCCTGACCCTGCACTACCGGCTCGAGGGTGAGGGCCCGGTGGTGGTTTTCATCAACTCGCTGGGCAGCGACCTGCGCATCTGGGACTACCAGGCTGCAGGGCTCTGGTCCCACTTCCGGGTGCTGCGCTACGACAAGCGCGGCCACGGCCTTTCCGAAGCCCCTCCACCCCCCTACACCCTGGCCGACCACGCCCAGGACCTCAGGGCCCTCCTGGGTTACCTGGGCATCGAGCAGGCCAGCCTGGTGGGCATCTCGGTGGGGGGGATGATTGCCCTCGAGTTCGCCCGCAGCTACCCCGAACGCACCCGGGCCCTGGTGCTGATGGACACCGGGGCCCGCATCGGCAGCGTGGAGAGCTGGAACGAGCGCATTAGGGCCATCCAGGAGACCTCGCTGGCCGAGGTGGCCAGGGGGGTAGTAGCCCGCTGGTTCACCCCGGCCTTTTTCCAGGAAAAGCCCGCCGAGGCCACCGGCTACTACCACATGCTGGCCCGCACCCCAGTAGAGGGGTACATCGGCACCTGCGCGGCCCTGCGCGACGCCGATTTGCGGGGAGGCCTGGGAGGGGTGCGGGCCCCCGCGCTGGTGCTCTGCGGGGCCCAAGACCCGGCCACCCCGCCCGCGCTTTCGCAGGCCCTGGCCCAGGAGCTCAGGGCCCCGCTGCGGCTCATTGAGGGAGCGGCCCACCTGCCCTGCATCGAACAGCCCAAGGCCACCCTGGCCGAGCTGCGGGCTTTTTTGGAGGTGTACGGTGGACGACCGGTTTGAGCGGGGACTGCAGATTCGTCGAGCGGTGCTGGGCGAGGCCCACGTGGCCCGGGCCCAGGCCCGCGCCACTTCCCTGGACGCCGATTTTCAGCGCTTCATCACCGAGTACGCCTGGGGGGCGGTCTGGGGTCGGGAGGGCCTGGAGCGCAAAACCCGCCACCTGCTCACCCTGGCCCTGCTGGCCGCTTTGGGCCACGAGCACGAGCTGGCCCTGCACCTCAGGGCCACCGCCCACACGGGGGTGAGCCTTGAGGAGGTGCGCGAGGTGTTCTTGCAGGTCGCGGTCTACGCCGGGGTGCCGGCGGCCAACCGGGCCTTTGCAATTGCCAAGGAGGTGTTCGAGGAGAGGTTATGAGCCACAGCGAGAGTCCCCACCGCGTTTTGGACTGGAGCGTCCAGCCCCCCTACCTGTACAGCCCCTACGTGGCCACCGTGCGCCGGGCACCGCACCACCCGCTGGTGCCGCTGCCAGCCTCGCTGCTGGAGCGTACCGGCCCGGTCTACGGCGAGGGGGATATCGGCCCCCTCGACCACGACCTAACCCGGAACGCCGCCAAAAACGGCGAGCCTTTGGGCGAGCGGATCATCGTCACAGGCCGGGTGCTGGACGAGAGCGGCCGGGGGGTGCCGGGCGTCCTGATTGAAATCTGGCAGGCCAACGCCGCGGGCCGCTACATCCACAAAAACGACCAGCACGACGCCCCCCTGGACCCCAACTTCGTGGGGGCCGGGCGCACCCTCACCGACGACCAGGGCTACTACCGCTTCATCACCATCAAGCCGGGGGCCTACCCCTGGCGCAACCACCACAACGCCTGGCGGCCCGCCCACATCCACTTCTCCCTTATCGGGCGCAACTTCAGCGAGCGGCTGGTGACCCAGATGTACTTTCCCGGCGACCCCCTGCTCAAGTACGACCCCATCTACCAGGGCATCCCCAACATCAAGGCCCGCGAGCGGCTTATTGCCAGCTTCGACCTCGAGACCACCCGCCCCGAGTGGGCCCTGGGCTACCGCTTTGACATCGTGCTGGCCGGCTACGACCGCACCTACTTCGAGGAGGAACCCTGATGCGCCCCCAGTCGCCCAGTCAGACCGTAGGCCCCTTCTTCGCCTTTGGCCTGGTGCGCGAGGGGGGGAACGTTTTGGTGAACGAAAAAACCCAAGGCGAGCACATCCTTTTGCGCGGGCAGGTGCTGGACGGCGACGGCGTGCCGGTGGACGACGCGCTGGTGGAGATCTGGCAGGCCGACGCCCAGGGTCGCTTTCGCCACCCTGCCGACCCCCAGTATGCCCTGAGCGACCCCCACTTCCGCGGCTTTGGCCGCTCGGGCACCACGGGGGAGGGCTTCTGGTTCCGCACCATCAAGCCGGGGCCGGTACCCCCCAGCCCGGTGCCCTGCATCGCGGTGCGGGTCTTTGCCCGGGGGATGCTGATCCACGCGGTGAGCCGGGTCTACTTCTCCGACCACGACAACACCCAGGACCCCCTCTTCGCCAGCCTCGACCCGGCCCGCCGGGAGACCCTGGTGGCCCGGCGCCACCTGACCCCGGCAGGGGTGGTCTACCGCTGGGACATCCACCTGCAAGGGCCGCAGGAAACCATTTTCTTCGACCTCTAGCCATGCCCTACCTGCCCGCCGAGAGTCGAATCTTCGCCCAGGTCTTCGCCGAGCCGGGGCTCTTGGCCCTTTTTTCCGACGAGCAGCACCTAAAGGCCATGCTGGAGGTGGAGCGGGCCCTGGCCCTGGCCCAGGCCGAGCTGGGGGTGATTCCGCAAGAGGCCGCCAGAGCCATCGAAAGCGCTACTTTGGGCTTTGTTCCCGACTGGGCGGCCCTGGCCCGCGCCACCGAGCGCGACGGGGTGCCGGTGGCCGGCCTGGTGGCCGCGCTTAGGGCGGCGGTGGGGCCCCCGCACGAGCGCTATGTGCACTACGGGGCCACCACCCAGGACATCCTGGATACCGCCTTGGTGCTGCGGCTGCGCGAGGCGCTGGCCCTGTTGGAGCGCCATCTGCGTCAGACCCTGGGCCACCTGGCCCGCCTGGCCCGAAAGCACCTCCAGACCCCCATGGCCGGGCGCACCCACGCCCAGCAGGCCCTGCCCATTTCCTTTGGCTTCAAGGTGGCGGGCTGGATGGCCCCTCTGCTGCGGCACCTGGAGCGGCTGGGGCCTCTGAAGGAGCGGCTGCTGGTGGTGCAGCTCGGGGGGGCGGTGGGCACCCTGGCCGCGTTGGGGGAGAAGGGCCCTTTGGTGCAGGCGGCTTTGGCCCGGCGGCTCGGGCTCGGGGTGCCCCCCATCCCCTGGCACACCGCCCGCGACAACCTGGCCGAGCTGGCGGGCTGGCTCTCGCTGGTTACGGGCAGCCTGGCCAAGATGGCCCAGGACATCCTGCTCCTGGCCCAAAGCGAGGTGGCCGAGGTGCGCGAGAGCGCCGAGGCAGAGCGGGGCGGCTCTTCCACCATGCCGCAGAAGAGCAACCCGGTGCAAAGCGAGGTGGTGCTGGCAGCGGCGCGGGCCAACGCCGCGCTGCTTTCGGCCATGCACCAGGCCCTGGTGGCCGAGCACGAGCGGGCCACGCACGGGTGGCAGCTCGAGTGGCTCACCCTGCCGCAGATGCTGGCCCACACCGCCACCGCCCTCAGGCAGGCTTTGGCCCTGAGCCAGAATCTGGTGGTGGACGAGGCGCGGATGCGGGCCAACCTGAAGGCCTCCAAAGGGCTTCTGCTGGCCGAGGCTTTGCAGTTTGCCCTGGCCCCCCACCTGGGGATGGAACGGGCCAAATCCCTCGTGCGCCAGGCCGCACAGGAGGTAAAGGCAGGCGAGGTTCACCTGGTGGAGGCCGTGCGGGCCCGGGTAGATGCCCCGGTGGCCTGGGCGGCTTTTCGGGAAGAGGACTACCTGGGCGCCGGGCCGCAGTTTGCCCAGGCGGTGCTGGCCTGGGCCCAGGCTTTGCTGGGGGAGGAAACTTGAAACGCGTTCCACAGATTACCGCTGAGGAGGCCGCCGCCATGGTCAAGGACGGCGACGTGCTGTTGGTGGGCGGTTTTGGCATGACCGGCAACCCGGTGCACCTTTTGCACGCGCTGGCCGAGCGCCCGGTGAAGAACCTGACCTACGTGGGCAACAACGTGGGCGAGGCCGGGCTGGGCGGGGGGCGGCTGTTGCGCAACGGGCAGATTAAAAAGGCCATCGGCTCCTACTTCACCTCCAACCCCGAGGCGGTGGAGGCGGCGCTAAGGGGGGAGCTCGAGGTCGAGCTTTTGCCCCAGGGCTCGCTGGCCGAGGCCCTGCGGGCCGGAGGGGCCGGGCTGGGGGGGTTCTACACCCCTACCGCCGCCGGCACCCTGCTGGCCAAAGGGCGCGAGACCCGCGTGATCGGGGGCAAGGAGTACGTGCTGGTAGAGCCCATCCGCGGCAATGTGGCCTTCATTCGGGCCTGGAAGGCCGATACCGCGGGGAACCTGGTCTACCGCATGACCGAGCAGAACTTCAACAAGGCCATGGCCACCGCCGCCGACCTGGTGATTGCCGAGGTGGAGCAGATTGTGCCGGTGGGCGAGCTCGACCCCAACCACATCCACACCCCGGGCTGCTACGTGGACTACCTGGTGGAGGCCAGGATGACGCCGGAGTTCCTGGGCTCCTCGGCCTCGGTGGAGGCCAGGAAGGTAGACCCTAAGCGGCTGGCCATGGCCCAAAGGGCCCTGCGGGAGCTAAAGCCAGGCGATGTGGTCAACCTGGGCATCGGCATCCCCACCCTGGTGGCCGACCTGATCACCCCTGAGATGGGCATCATCCTCCACACCGAGAACGGGATGCTGGGGGTGGGGCCTTCCCCCAAGACCGGCGGGGCCATGGACTACCCCGTCAACGCCGGGAAGATTCCCGTCACCGCCCTGCCGGGGGCCAGCTACTTCGACAGCGCCGACTCCTTCGCCATGATTCGCGGGGGGCATGTGGACGTGGCCATCATGGGCGGCCTGCAGGTGGACGAGGAGGCCAATCTGGCCAACTGGGCCATACCGGGCAAGCCCCTTCTGGGGGTGGGCGGGGCCATGGACCTGGCCAGCGGGGCCCGCCGGCTCATCATCACCATGACCCACACCAACCCCGACGGCTCGTCCAAGATTGTTCCGCGCTGTGACCTGCCCCTTACCGCGAGGAAAGCGGTGGACCTGGTGATTACCGAGCTGGCGGTCTTCGGCTACCCCGAGGGCCGGCTCACCCTGCTGGAGCTGATGCCGGGGGCCAGCCTGGAGGAGGTGCGGGCCAAAACGGCAGCGCGCTTCGTGGAGGCGCTGTAGGGACGGTCCCCTTTGGGGTGCTAAGATAGCGGTATGCGCGAGGTCTACGTGGTGGCGGCGGTGCGCACCCCGATTGGCCGCTTTGGGGGGGCTTTGAGGGATTTTTCTCCGGTGGAGCTGGGCGCCCACGTGATGCGGGGGGCGCTCGAGCAGGCCGGGGTGGAGGGGGCCGCGCTGGATCTGGTCGTGTTCGGCCAGGTCTTACGGGCCGGGCACGGGCAGCTACCCCCAAGGCAGGCCGCCCTCCGGGCTGGAATCCCCAACACCGTGGACGCCTACGCGGTGGATATGGTCTGCGCCTCGGGGCTGCAGGCGGTGGCCAACGGGGCGCTGGCCATCCGTGGGGGGGATGCCGAGCTGGTCCTGGTGGGGGGTATGGAGTCCATGAGCCAGGCTGGGTTTTACCTTTCGGCCCGGGCCCGCTGGGGCTACCGGTACCTGGCCGGGGCCCCTGAGCCCCTCCAGGATATCCTCCAGCGCGACGGGCTTTCCGACCCCTTCAGCGGCGAGGCCATGGGGGAGCAGAGCGAGCGACTGGCCGCTGAGTTTGGTGTGACCCGCACCGAGCTGGACGAGGTGGCCCTGGCCTCCCACCAGCGGGCAGCCCAAGCCCAGGCGGCCTGCCACTTTGCGCGCGAGATACTTCCCATAGAGATCCGGACCCGCCAGGGGGTGGAGCGGCTGGATAGGGACGAGGGGGTACGCCCTGAGACCACCCTGGAGGCCCTGGCCGCGCTTCGCCCGGCCTTCAGGAAGGACGGGGTGCTCACCGCCGGGAATGCTTCCCAGATCTCGGATGGCGCCGCGGCCCTGCTTCTGGCCAGCCCTGAGGCGGTGCAGCGCTATGGCCTAAAGCCGCTGGCCCGCATTCTGGGCAGTAGCTGGGCTGCAGGGGAGCCCTGGCGCTTCCCCGAGGCCCCCATCCCCGCGGTGCGCAAGCTTCTGGAAAGGCTGGGGCTTGGCCTGGCCGACTTCGACCTCTTCGAGAACAATGAGGCCTTCGCCCTGAACAACATCCTCTTCCACCGCCTCTTGGGGGTGCCCCTGGAGCAGCTCAACGTTCACGGGGGGGCCATCGCCCTGGGCCACCCCATCGGGGCCTCAGGCGCCCGAATTCTGGTCACCCTGATCCACGCCCTGCACACCCACAGCAAGGCCCGGGGCCTGGCCGCCATCTGCCACGGCACAGGGGGCTCGGCAGCGCTGGCGTTGGAAGCGGTGGCCTGAGTTAGGGCCGGACCGGCAGCAGCTCCTCCAGGCTCACCTCCTCGATGTGCCACTGGGCTTCTACCACCCGGTACTCGGCCTGGGTGGTGATGAAGTGGGCCGCCTCGCGCAGAACGGTTTCCACCCAGACCCCGTCGTGCCCGATAAGGCTGAAGCCCACCACCTCCCAGCAATGGTCGTCCTGTCCGGCCAGCCGGGCAGCGGACACGGGGAAACGGGCGCGCAGCCGCTCGATGATGGGCTTGACCAGGGCCCGCTTCTCCTTGAGGCTCCTGACCCAGGGCATTTCCAACCGCGCCGTGTAGACCCCCAGGTAGGCTTTCATGCTCCGATTCTAGGACCAGCCCGCGCGCCTTGGTAGGCAGCCTTGCGGCCGCCTCAAAATCCTTGCGTCTATGCGCAGGCGCCTAGGGCAGCCTCTTCATTTGGCCTTGAGAGCGGGTGGGCTATGATCGAGCCGTGTGGCCCCTGCTTCTTCTTCTCCTAGCCGCCTGCGCCCCCGTGGGGGACTTCCGCCTTCGGCCGGAGGCCGAGGCCCCGGTCCTGGAGCCAGGGCAGGCCCTCCACCTGGGCTTCCGCCTGGAGCGGCAGGGGTTCTACGCCCCCGTTTCCCTCCGCCTGGAAGGGCCCCCAGGCCTCCTTCACCCCGGCCCCCCTCCCCCAGGAGGCCTGGGGTACGCTCTGGAGCCCAACCCCCTCCTCGGGGAGGAGGGAACCCTCATCCTTTGGGCTGGCGAAGGTCTACCCCCTGGGGAGTACGTCCTAACCCTCAGGGGCAAGGGGGCAACCGTTCAAACCAACTGAGCCCCCGTACCAGTACGTCCTAACCCTCAGGGGCAAGGGGGCCCGGGGCGGGCTGGCAAGGGTGGTCCAGCTCCGCCTGGCCGTGCGGTCCGCCCCAGCCGGCTCTTTAGGAGACCTCCTGGAGGCCACCCCCACCCTCTATGGGGTGGCCTTCGGCGGAGGGTGGTTCCTGGCCTTTGGGGATAGGGGCCGGCTCCTTGCCTCCGCAGACGGCCTCCGCTGGCTTCCTAGGGAGACGGGCACCCAGGCTAAGCTCCTCGGTGTGGCCCATGGGAAGGGGACCTTCGTGGCCGTGGGCCAGGACGGTATCCTCCTGGCCTCCCGGGACGGCCGCGGATGGGTCCAGGTACCCCTGGACACCCGGGAGTGGCTCTATGGCGTAGCCTTCGGCAGGGGCCGCTTCGTAGCCGCGGGATCGGGGGGCTTGGCCCTGGTCTCCGAGGACGGTTGGCGGTGGCAGGGGGCCAGGGCCTTTGGGGAAGAGACCGTATCCGCCCTGGCCTTCGGGGAGCACGGGTTCGTGGCGGTGGGGCTTGGGGGTAGGGTCTACCGCTCCCCCGACGGCCTGGCCTGGACCCCCGTGGCCTCGGGCACCCGGGCCCACCTCCGGGGGGTGGCGTGGAGCGCCGGCCGCTACACGGTTGTGGGGGATGGGGGAACCCTCCTGGTCTCGGAGGACGGCCGAAGGTGGGAGGCCCTGCCCCCCATCTCTGAGGAGGACCTCCTGGGGGTGGCCTACGGGGAGAGCCGGTTCCTGGCGGTGGGGGCCCGGGGGGGCCTCCTCACCTCCCAGGACGGCCGATCTTGGGAGGCCCTCTCCCCCTACCCCGCCCCCCTCCATGGGGTGGCCCACGGCCACCGCCGCTTTGTAGCCGTGGGCCGGGGAGGGGTGGTGCTCACCACCCCCTAGCGAGGGGGGATTGGGGCCTGCGGGAGCTGCCTCCACCCGGTAGGCGCCGGGCCGGGGGAGGGGCCTCTTCGGGCCCCGGGTCACGCGGGGGCCTGGAGGACCATACCTAGGCCTGCTTCGCCGTCCATTGAGCAGCCGAAGCCGCCCCCAAAGGCCTCCACCTAGCCCAGCCCAGGGCCGGGTGGCTTGGGGGATTTTGTCTTGGGCTTTCTGACCCACCCGCTATCCCGACGCCCACCCGGCGGGCCCTTCGGCCCGGCACTACAAGGTGGAGGAGGCCGTTTGCCTGGCTAGAGCGGTCCTGGATTTCGCCCTTGGCGTGGCGCCGGAGGAAAATGGTCCGGATCTTTCGCTTTGATCCCCAGGCCCGGCTGGGGCAGGTTTCCCCCGAGGACCTGCAGAGGAGCTCCAAGCTGCTAGGGGTTCAAGGGATATCCCACTGGAAGAGCTCTCGCTGCGCCACGCGGTGGCGGCCTCGCGGGCCTGGAGGGATTGGAGCCTGGCCCTTGGCAGCAGCGCCTGGCTGAGTGGGGCTTGCAGGCTCTATCCGAAAGCCTGAAGGGTATCCAGAGTTATTAGGAGGGGCTTGAGCAGTGGTACGGCCCTCGAAAAGGACATCCCAACTGAAAAAGTTGAGGCACCCCCCACGTGCGGCAAATCTGTGGGTTCCCAGGGGTTTTCAGTGGGCCCTACACTCACAGATTATTTGGACAGGGCCGGTTTGGGTGAGCGGGGTACCGGTAGTAGCAGATGCTAACGGGGGAACGGGGCTCAACGAAGGAGTCTTTCTAGGATATGGAGCCATTCCTCCCGTTCTTCCTCAGCCAGGGGTGGTTCCTGATTCAACTGAGACAACAACCAGGCTCTTAAACCTTGTACTGGTCTGTGTGTGGCCTTCCGGTAAACAGAACGGAAGCGCTGGGGCGTCAGGCTTTCCCAGCTCCATAGCTGCGCCCGGATGTCTTCCTCGGGCCTGGCCAGGAGTGGGAGCTGTAGTCTGTTGGGCATGGAAGGCAGAAGGGGCAATAGGAGGCTTCCGAGGGACCCCTTAAGGACCAGCAGCCCGCCTTGTGCTATTCGGATTAGCTCTTGGCTTACCAGAAGATCTGAGAAATCGCCGCTGCTTTCCAGGCGAAGCAACTCCCCACGATCTTGCCACTGGTAAACACCCCTCCTACCTGTCGGGAAGTCCCAGCGATCCCGGGTTGTCAGAAAAAGCATTGCTGTTCCAAGCTCACGGGAGACACCTTCTTCACCCCCTCTCCGCCCCTTGTAGCGCAGAAGGAATCGGGAAGGCCCAGGCCGGCTTGGCCTCGAAGGGTGCTGCCCAGAGCGGAGCACCTGCTCCCTGGGAGCAGCCCACCTCTCCTCAGATTCCCTTTTCTCTCGGGACCCCGTGCTTTGCCGGGAACGGCCCACAGCCCTTGGTTGGAAAAGGCCTTTCCAGACTTCTGGGGGCAGCTCAGCCAGGGCCCGGAGAAGGCGCAGGGCACGGGGGCTTCCGCCCACGCCGCTTTCAGCCGCCGGATTTGCTCCTCCAGAAGGGCCCTTTCCTCTACACAAAGTTGGGCAGCAAGCCTCAGGGCAAGGCCATTCCCCAGCTCCGGGTGGAGTTCTACCGCCTGCTGAAGAAGACGGCAGGCTTCGCCCTGGTTCCCTTGGGCCAGGGCCCAAAGGGCCTGTCTTCCTAAAGCCAGGGCCTCAGCCACGGGGTCTCCCGTATCCCGCAGCTCCTGGGCCAGGCGGAGGTGCTCCTCGGCCGCTCTTTGGAAGCTTTCGTCAAGGGAAAGCTGAGCCCCTCCCTGCTCCCGCTCGGCCGCCTCGAGGGCTTCTCTTAAAAGAATGACAAAGGGCCTCATTTCTCCCCTCTACTGGGATTTGTGGCAGGAGCCGGTGCTAGCGACTAGGAGGCCCAGAAGCGGGTAAAGGTCATCCCTTCGAGGGGGAGGGTCAAGCTCAGGCTGTAGGAGCAGGACAGTTTTCTCCTTTTCCGTTAGGTGGAAGAGGAGAAAGCGGTTCAGGTAGACTTCTTTTTTGGGATTCATACAAGCCTGCTTCGCCTCCCAACTTTACTCTAGCCATCCTTGAGATCCCAATCACGTCGTTTGCTACTTGAAAAAAGGAAGGTTTTGATGCGATGAAAAACCACTCCCGTTACCAAACATACGCCAGAGGACTTGTTCTTGCAAGTGTATTTACTGGCGGATGACCGGCTCAAAGCCAATGAAGTGTACTGCGGCCCTAAATTTGGACCACCTGACCCGTCACTGGATTTACGCGCTAGCAACCAAGCTGCTTCCAGAGGGCTCAAATCCAGGGCCAGCTTTCCCACCATCAGTTTTCGTCGGCACTGGTAGAAACTCAACTTCAGCCGTTCTCGTTGTAACTCAATCA